>NZ_JASLCN010000214.1 GCF_030151805.1 Fluviicola sp. | reverse complement strand
GAAAAAACCAGGTACTCCTTCCCTGAGAAAGGAACTCATTGCCTTTTTTGTGATCATTCCGCTTTTCGTATTGATCGGTCGCGGCGGAATGGGTCTGCGTCCTATTTCTTCTATTGACGCAACGCTTTATACCCAACCTGAAAACTCGGCACTGGTTCTGAATTCCGCTTTTACATTGCTCAAGTCCATTGGAAAAGATGATCTGACGGAGCAACATTATTTCCCGGAAAAAGAAGCCGATCAATTATTCAACCCGGTCAGAATCAGTGAACCGCAGCATATTTTGCCCGACGGAACCAATGTGATGATTATTATGCTGGAAAGTTTCGGAAACGAATGGGTTGGGAAGTTCAATCATGCCACTTCCTTCACTCCTTTCCTGGATTCTCTTTTGGATAAAAGCTGGTATTTCGAATACGGTATTTCAAACGGGAAAAAGTCTATTGAGGCAGTTCCGACTATTTCGGCTTCAATGCCCACGTTGATGGATAACCCGTATATTTCTTCGGCTTATTGCAACAATCAAATTGAGAGTTTACCGGGAATTCTGAAGAAACACGGATACAGCACCGGATTCTATCACGGAGCAACAAACGGTTCTATGCGTTTCAACAGTTTTGCTTCCCAACTGGGTTACCAGGAATATTTCGGTCGCTTCGAATACAACAACGACAAGCATTTTGACAAAACCTGGGGAATACTGGATGAATATTTCAATCCATGGACTGCCAGACAATTAACCAAAATGAAGGCGCCGTTCATGGCAAACTTGTTTACGCTGTCTTCGCACCACCCGTATTTTGTTCCTGAAAAATGGCGTTCGGTTGTCAAAAAGGGTTCTCACCCGATTGCCAAAAGCATTCATTACGGTGACATCAGTTTGCGCAAGTTTTTCGAACAGGCTGAAAAAGAACCATGGTTCAAAAAGACCTTGTTTGTGATTGTTGCAGATCATACACCATCAAGCAATAGCGAATTGTATAATCAGCGGACGGAAATGTACCGCATTCCGATTGCTTTTTATGATCCGAGCGGGAAATTGCCGCGAAAACGCGAAAAGGCAATCTTTCAGCAGGCAGACATCATGCCGACCGTATTGGATTTAGTGAATATCAAAACCAAATATTACAGCATCGGGAACAGTTATTTCTCGAAAGAACCACGGGAAGCCATTACCTATCTGGAAGGCGCTTACTACTATTTCCGGGGAGATAAACTGCTGGTTTACTCCAATGACAAAATCCGAAGCCTGGTAAATTTTACGATTCGCACTGAAAATCCTCAAAATCTCTTACCTTCAAAAAAAGAAGAGGCTGAAAAAATGGCAAAGCGCTTGAAAGCCATCATCCAAAGATATAATCATGATTTAATCCATAATCAGACGGTTGTTCGATGAAAAAGAGAATTCGTTTCATAATTAACCCGATTTCAGGTGGTGTGAAAAAAGCAAAAGTTCCTCAGATGATTGAGGAGCATTTGAATCACGACCTGTTTGATTATGATATTGCGATTACTCAATACAAGCAGCACGCCAAGTCCATCGCGATGGAATCGGCACAAGAAGGAATTGACATTGTTTGCGCGGTTGGCGGCGACGGATCTGTTCACGAAGTGGGAACTGCACTCATCGGAACCAAATGTCACCTGGCAATTATTCCCACCGGATCGGGAAATGGTCTTGCAAGGCATTTGAAAATTCCATTAAAAACGCCCCTGGCTATTCAAAACATCAACGAACTCAACAGCATCCGGATGGATACGGGACTTGCAAACGACAAACCTTTTCTAGGAGTTGGCGGTTACGGTTTTGATGCTTTTATCGCCAAGCGTTTCGACGAGTATCACATCCGCGGATTCTGGGGATATACACAATTGGTTTACGAGGAATACTTTTCGTACAAGCCGCCCAAAATGAAAATTCAACTGGCAGACCAAACCATCAAAGGAAATTTCCTGCTGTGTTCCATTGCAAATTCGTCCGAATTCGGAAACGGTTTTTGTATTTCGCCCAAATCCAATGTCACTGACGGGCAGATGGAGCTGGTTTTACTCAGTAAATTTTCCTGGTGGCGAACGATGGGAGTTATCGGACGGTTTTTCTTCAAGAAGATCGAAGGGTCGCGATACATCAAAATCATCCCGTTCCAGAAAGCACGTATTACACTGGATGTTCAGCTTGCACATTACGACGGTGAACCATTCGATGTGCGCAAAGAAATAAATATTGAAATCGTTCCGTCGAGTCTTTCCGTTTTATGCGGTAAAGGATACCTGGAACTCATAAAAGAAAACCCTAAAGCAGAATAATATGTTTATTGAAACTGATTTGGAATCCGTGTTGGCTCATTTGAACAAGTTAACACCAGAAACTAAGCCCGAATGGGGTCAAATGTCTGCTCAACGAATGGTTGAACATTTAACGGACACTTTACGCATTGCAACAGGTGAAAATCCGCAGGTGCTGCTGATCCCCGAAGAGAAAGTGGATCGGATGGTAGCATTTTTATACACAGACAAACCCATGGCCAAAAACATGGAGGTTCCGTTTGCAAAAGCTGGTACTCCGCTTCGACATGAAGAACTGGAACTGGCAATTGATGAATTTGTAGAGGTTTACCTGGAATTTCAGGAATTGTTTGCTGAAAATCCGGAACTGAAAACAGTTCACGCTTTTTACGGTCCTTTGAATTACGAACAATGGGATTTGCTGCACAAAAAGCATTTGACGCATCATTTCACGCAATTCGGAATCCTGTAAACGGAATGAAGAACACATAACAAAAAGCCCTTCTATCGGTTGACGGAAGGGCTTTTCTATTTAATTCACCTTTTTAGCAGGCTCTTTTTTCGGTTCTGTTTTCGGCTTTGTACCGGTTGTGGTGGTTGTTTTTGTTTCTGCTTTGGCTTTCTCTCCTGTTTTAGCAGGTTCTTTTTTCTCCTCTTTCTTAGGCTCTGCCTTTTTGGTTTCTGTTTTCTTTTGAGGCTCCTGTTTTTTTGCTCCTTCTTGCGCATAGGATACAACAACAGTTCCCATTACAGCGACTAAAATCAATACTAACTTTTTCATAGCGATTATAATTTATTGTTTTGAAGTACACAATTTAATTATTCGCTCCGAATCCACCAAATAAGCAGACAAAACATTCTACATAAAGTTTATTAAAGTTTCTAAAAAAGAAAAGTCCTCCGGGTGGAGGACTTTATATTAATTCGCTTTCTGGATTTTCTCTTCTTTTTTGCGTTCTTCTACTTTGATCGTTTTCTGCTTCACAGGTGTTCTTCGTTTCGTTTCCGTCTTTTTCGGATCTGTTTGTTTCGTTCCATCCTGTGCATGAGAAACAACTGCCGTTCCCATCAAAGCGACGAAGATCAATGCTAAATTTTTCATAATTCTTTTTATTTATGTGTTTTACAATTTATATGCCAAGTCCAAATATATTAAAATGTACACGTTTAAAAAGGTAAAAAGGGTTAAATTACGCGCGTTTTGAAAAGATACCAGGGTAATTGGTTGCCATTTGGCAAATTGGCGAATTGGCAAAAAAGGTTCGGTAAGTTTTCCGCTCAAATACTTTGAACTCTTTGTATATTTGAATTCGAAACGACAAATTCATGGTTCAAGCCTTTAAACATCATTGGACAGGTATAGAACAAGTAGTCGGAGCTTTATTCAAAGGAAAGTTTTTGCTCTACTTTATACCAGGATTAATTGTAGGATTAATCTACCTCTATTTTCAATTTCAGGCCAGACGCATGATGGCTATTGCACACATGGGCGATGATATTCCGTTGGTCGGAACCGCAATTTCATGGTTGGCAGACGGTGTTTTCAGTATTTTCGACCTGATTGTATCGGAGTTTTACAAATTTGTAATCCTGGTCGTTTTATCACCTGTAAACTGCATCCTTTCTGAGAAATTCGACAGTTATCTGACAGGAAGAGAATACAAATTCGACTTCATTCGTCTCATGAATGATTTCCTGAGAATGATCCTGATCGTTATCAGCGCTTTATTACTAGAATACATTTTCCTTGCCGTTTGGTGGATATTTTCCTGGATTTTACCGGATTTCATCGGTGAAGCGATGTTCTTCCTGATTGCTTCATTCTTCGTAGGATTTTCATTCTATGACTACAGCATGGAGCGCTACGGATTGAACTTCTTTAAAAGCTGGGGACTTGGTTTCTCTAAAATGAGCTACATGCTGATCACCGGAGCAATTTTTACGCTGATGATCAAAATTCCGGTAATCGGAATCATTGTAGCGCCGGTATTCATTTCCATGCTTTCAACAGCAGTTTATGTCCTTCTGAAAATCGGTGACAAAAGTCCCGCAATTCAAAATAAAGATCAATTAGATACTTAAAACAGTCAAGCATGAATGATTTATTCTCATCCTTCCAAACAAGTTCCAAAGAAGAATGGATTGCTATTCTCAAAAAGGAATTAAAGGGTGAATCAATCGATACATTAAACAAATTCAACCGGGTTGAAGAAATTACTTTTCCCAGTTATTTTCACCGGGAAGATCAGCAAAATGCGTTCTCAGATCCCGGACTAGCTCCTTATACCAGGGGAATCCAACCAAAGAATAACGATTGGACGATTGCAACCAGTTTTCGTATCACGGATGAAAAAACATCCAACCTGGAAATTATTTCGGCATTGATGTCGGGAACGGATCATTTGATTCTGGAAGCCGGCAGTAACGAAGCAATCAATTTTGAAATCCTGCTTCAGGAAGTGGGCCTTTCTTTCATTCATACAACTTTTCGTGCAAGATCGGTAGAGCAGATCAGCAGCTTCCTGGAATTTACAAAAGATGCATCCGTACTGATCGAATACCAACACAACGAAACATTACTTGGAAAAGCAGCAGCTTTCAGCAAGCCCAACGTTAAACTTTTCCAAATCGATGCTTCTTCCGTGCAACAAGCAGGAGGAACAACCTGGCAGGAATTGAGCATTGCACTTGCTGAAGGACACGACATTCTGGTCAAACAACTCGATTTGGGAATTGATCCTGATACAGCAGCAGCAAATATTCACTTTACGTTCGGAATCGGGAGTAAATACTTTTTCGAACTGTCGAAGATCAGAGCATTCAGAACCTGCTGGGCAAAAATCGTTCAGGCATATAATCCGAAACATACGTGTTCACTTGCAGCAACCATTACTGCACGCACCACTTTTGTGAATGTGAGTCTGAAAGATCCGTATACCAATTTATTGCGTCAGACAACAGAAGCCATGTCGGCAGTTTTGGGTGGAATTCAACATTTGAATATTCAGCCTTACGATTGGTATTCTCAGAAACCAAATACCGTTTTCACCCGAAGAATGGCAACGAATATTTCCTTGCTTCTCAAAGAGGAATCATATCTGCAAATTGTGGCCGATCCGGCCGGAGGTTCCTACGCTTTGGATTCATTGACTGAAACAATTGCCGAACGCGCCTGGAGTTCATTCCAATGGATCGAACGAAACGGTGGAATCTCAGATCCGGAAGTACGAAAAACACTGAGCTCCGAAATTGAAGAAAAAGCAGGGATGCGCGGCAACGAGGTCAAAGAAAAAACTGAAAAACGAATCGGGATCAACATCTTTCCGAACCCGGAACAAATAAACACTAACTGGACAGCTATTCCCGCATGCTGGAATAATTTGAATCCGCTAATTTTAGAAGAAATCGTATGAGTATCCGCAAATCATTTGAAAACGTATCATTCCATTCCGATACTTTAACCGGATCTGCAGAGAAGGGTACTTTCACAACTCCTGAAAAGATTGAGTTGTCTGCTTATTACAACGCAGACGACCTGAAATCTGTTGAGCATTTAGGTTTTATCAGCGGAAAGGCTCCGTTTTTAAGAGGTCCGTATGGTTCGATGTATGCCATTCGCCCATGGACAATCCGGCAATATGCAGGGTTCTCAACAGCAGAAGAATCCAATGCTTTTTACCGCAGAAACCTGGCAGCTGGTCAGAAAGGACTTTCCGTTGCATTCGACTTAGCGACTCACCGCGGTTACGATTCGGATCACGAGCGCGTGGTTGGCGACGTAGGAAAAGCCGGTGTTGCCATTGACTCCATTCTGGATATGAAGATTCTTTTCGATCAGATTCCCTTGAATGAAATGTCGGTTTCGATGACGATGAACGGGGCCGTTCTCCCGATCATGGCATTCTACATCGTTGCGGCAGAAGAACAAGGCGTGAAACAGGAAGAACTTTCCGGAACGATTCAAAATGACATTCTGAAAGAATTCATGGTCCGGAATACGTATATCTACCCTCCCGTACCGTCGATGAAGATCATTGCGGATATTTTTGCTTATACCGCGGAAAAAATGCCGCGATTCAACTCCATTTCTATTTCGGGCTACCACATGCAGGAAGCAGGAGCAACTGCCAGCATCGAATTGGCTTACACCTTAGCTGACGGTTTGGAATACCTGAGAGCGGGAATCAACGCAGGAATGGATGTAGACATCTTTGCACCTCGTTTGAGCTTCTTTTGGGCCATCGGGATGAATCACTTCATGGAAATCGCCAAAATGCGCGCAGGACGACTCCTTTGGGCAAAATTGGTTTCTCAGTTCAACCCGAAAAATGAAAAGTCGCTTGCTTTACGCACGCATTGCCAAACTTCCGGATGGAGTTTGACCGAACAGGATCCGTTCAATAACGTAGCGAGAACGTGTATCGAAGCAATGGCGGCAGGTTTCGGAGGAACACAATCCTTACATACCAACGCACTCGATGAAGCTATCGCTTTACCAACCGATTTCTCTGCACGAATTGCGCGTAATACGCAAATTTACCTGCAGCAGGAAACCGGAATGACAGATATTATTGATCCCTGGGGAGGAAGTTATTATGTTGAAAAACTGACCCAGGAATTGGTCGATGAAGCGTGGAAACTGATTCTTGAGGTAGAAGAACTGGGCGGAATGGCGAAAGCCATCGAAACCGGAATTCCGAAAATGCGGATCGAAGAAGCTGCAGCGCGCAAGCAGGCACGTATTGATGCAGGGAAAGATATTATTGTAGGTGTAAACCGCTATCAACTGGAAAAAGAAGATGCAATCGACATCCTGGAGGTAGACAATACCAAAGTGCGCGAATCCCAATTGGAGCGCCTAAGGGTATTGCGTGAAACACGGAATCCGGAACGTGTAAAAGCAGCTTTGGATAAATTGGCTGAAGCAGCAAAAAACGGAACAGGAAACTTATTGGAAATCGCAGTAGAATGTGCACGTGAAAGAGCTTCTTTAGGAGAAATTTCCCAGGCAATGGAAGCAACTTTCGGAAGACATCAGGCAACAATCCGTTCAATCAGCGGTGTTTATTCAGCGGAAAGTATGAGTGATAAAGATTTTGAACAAGCCAAAGCTTTGGTAGAAACATTTGCCAAACTGGAAGGAAGAAGACCACGGATCATGATTGCCAAAATGGGTCAGGACGGACACGATCGCGGCGCGAAAGTCATTGCAACATCCTTTGCCGATATCGGTTTTGATGTGGATATAGGACCTCTGTTCCAAACGCCGAAAGAAGCTGCAAAACAAGCAGTGGAAAACGACGTGCATGTATTGGGAGTTTCATCTCTTGCAGCCGGGCATAAAACCTTGGTTCCGCAAGTCATTGAAGAACTGAGATTATTGGGAAGACCGGATATCATGGTTGTTGCTGGCGGAGTTATTCCAGCCCAGGATTATGATTTCTTATACAACGCCGGAGTATTCGGAGTGTTTGGTCCGGGAACAAAAATTTCGAAAGCTGCACAGAAGATTCTGGATTTGTTGATTGAAAGTGCAGAAGATTAATTCCGAATGATCAAAATTCGGAATTCTTTCAGAATCAAATACGTTAATTCTGAAACATTTTTCAAGCAATTCGATATCAAGGGAATAATAAAGGGGATTTTGTAAATCTGTAACGAAACTTTTATTTAAAGTTTTCGTACATTCGGCATAGTTATTGGTTTTATCCTTTCAACGAAATTAAATATTATGAGAAAGCTTGTTCTAATTGGTGCTCTACTTACTACGAAATTACTTGTTGCCCAAGCACCGGAATATAATGATTTACGGATTCTATATGCAGACGGTGATTACGAAAAGTTAGTTCGTGCATCGGAAAAATATGTTTTAAGTGATAAAACGAAAAGCGACGCGCTTCCGCACATGTGGATGGCTCGCGGTCTGTATAAAGTTTCTTTGAGCGGATCAGCCGACGAAAAGTATAAAAACGCTTACAAAGAGGCAATCGGCGAAGTGGGCAAGAGTATCAAATACGATAAATCGGGTGATGTTCAGACTGAATATGCGGAGTTCTTTGATGAATTCAAGAACAGTTTGGTGGAAATGATCCGAAATGAAATCGAAGTTCCGGATTACAAAAAAGCTGCAACATGGGTCTTGAAATACTTCAAAATCAACATGACCAGTATCGGAGCAAAATACCTGGACGGAGTTTGTAAATACCGCAATTCGGACAAAGGAGGCGCGAATACCGCATGGAAAGAAGCGGAAACGTTGTTGAAATCTGTAAGTGATATTGATTCCTGGTCGAAAGCGGAAAAAGACCTGTTGATGATGGGAGTTATCCAGACGGCTGAGTGCTACATTTCCAGCAAGCAAGTTGATAAAGCAAAAGCTGTGATGAGTAAGGTAGCTCAATGGTACGAAGGAAACGAAGATTTCAAAACGAAATACGACGAAATCGTCAACTAACGAATAGAAGACAAAATAAACGAAGACTCTGACACATCATCAGGGTCTTTTTTTTGACTCATCCAAACCTGCTATTAACATTCGCGAGAGGATATCTCTTCCGTTCCCTTCGAAAATCATGAAACAGAAGTTCCTATCTTTAGCTCATGAAGAAGTATCTGCTCATCTTTAAGAATAAATACATCCTGGCAATGACCATTTTCATGGTGTACAATTTGTTCCTCGACGAAGTGGATATTTTTACCATTGTGAATCAAAATAAAAAGCTTTCGACTTTGCGTTCTACCCAATCGGAAATGAAACTGAAACTGAAAGAAACCAAGTATATTCTTTCGCAGATCAAAGACTTGTCTTACCTGGAAAAGCTGGCCAGAGAAGATAAAATGTTCAAGAAAGACGACGAAGATATTTTTGTGATCACCTATAAATAAATTGAAAATGGAGAATGTAAAAGTGAAAAATTAGCAAGTCTCCTTTTCAATTCTCAATTTTACATTTTCAATTATAACCGCTAGTCTATTTCCGCAATCTTAGGGCGCTGATTGAAATATTGCTGCTCGACGTAATTTACCACTCTTACTCCCGGAAAATAATACAAGGCAATCTGCACGTAGCTGAATCCGTATTTCGCCATTTTCATAGCTCCTTCCTGGCATAATCCTACTCCATGTCCGTAACCTCTTCCACGCAAAACGACATCGGTTCCTTCCGGATAACAATTGAAAAAAGTGGATTTCAGCTTAAAATGCTCCCGAATATCTCTCAGGGGAATTCCCAGCCACGGGTATTGGTAAAAAGCATAACGATCGGGCTGATTAAACGTATAAATCATTGGTCCCAGAACCGAATCATTCACCGGGTAATGAAAGGTCGTAACCAGGTATTCCAGCCATTCGGTTTGAGGAATGCGTTTTTCCCAAACAGCTTGTTTGGTATAAATGCAAAATGTGTCCTTGAAGGTACTCAGATATGGAATCTTGTTATTCCAAACGTAATCCGGCTCAGAAGTTTGTCCGCCGCAATTGGCGTGAAAATACGCATCTACCAGTTGATTGTTCTCATCCACCATGACCATTCCTTCTGTTTTTAAAACAGCGGTATCAATCGTCGGATTCAAACGCAATTGATTGTGATACGCCTGGCAATGCGTTCTGTCGCAAAGATCAAAACCTTCTTTCTGATGGCGGGTTTTATATTTCAACGCATAAGTCCGGCTCATCAAAGCCTGAACTTTGTAATATTCGATTTCTCTTCCGCCCCCGCCTTCCGATTCAACGACTCCGCTCAGGTAATTATTGATATCGACCAGGTTCACGATGGTTAAAGCACCGTTTTGAGCGATAATCTCCACATCGTCCTTGTATTTCCGTTCTTTCGTTGTGGGTGTTTTAGTTGAATAAACCAATGATTGATTGAGTTTCGTTGCGACCAATACCACTTTCGAAACCACCGCCACTTCTTTCACCCCGATTTTGAGTGAAATTTTGTTTCCGGTTGTTACGGACAAATCGGCAAATTCACTTGGAAGCAAGGTTGCATAAAGGGTTGTATCTCCAAAAACATTGTAACTCCCGTCAGAATACGCGAAAACGATTCGCTGAACGGAATAATCGCGCAAAACACCAATCCGCATTTGTTGGGAAAATGCAAGAACCGGAAAAATAAACCCTATGAGCACAAGCAAGCGCAACATCCTACAAAATTAGTTCCGTACCAAATGGAAATCGGCTCGGACTCAAATAGTTTTCAACAAGGATTGTGCAACTTTTTTCGAAGCGCCTCCTTTTCCAAGCATCATCTTTAATTTTGAGTAGCCTTCCAGTATCTGTTCGCGCTTCTTTCCGCCTTTTACAATAAGCGAAAGTTCTTTGGCAAGATTTTCTGTCGTGCAGTCATTTTGAATCAGTTCTGCAACCGCTTCCTTATCCAAAATGAGGTTCACCAACGAAATGTATTTCACTTTGACCAATCGTTTTGCAATTTGGTACGAAATCGCATTTCCGATGTAACACACCACTTCCGGAATTTCGAATAATCCTGTTTCCAAAGTAGCCGTTCCGGACGTCACCACAGCTGCTTCCGATTGTTGCAGCAAAGGATAGGTTTTTCCGTAAACAATATCGACTTTTTTATCTCCGATCAGTTCTTTGTACACGGAAATATCCATGTTCGGTGCTCCTGCAATGACAAAATGGTATTGCGGAAACAGATCCACCAAAGGAAGCATGATCGGTAGTTTGGTTCTCAATTCCTGCTTGCGCGAACCGGGAAGCATGGCAATAATCGGTTTATTTTCCGAATTGGAGGAAATAACGAGTTCCTGTTTCGGCTGCGACTGATATTGTTCGATTTCATCCAGCAAGGGATGCCCGACGTATTCTATATCGTACTTGTATTTCTTGTAAAAATCAACCTCAAAAGGCAGAATACAGAACAGTTTGAACACATCTCTCCGAATTTTATGCACCCGGTTTTCTTTCCAGGCCCAAACCGTCGGAGATATGTAATAATACACTTTGATGTTGTTCTTTTTCGCCCATTCCGCAATGCGCATATTGAAGCCCGGATAATCAATCAGCAGCAAAGCATCCGGTTTGAATTTCAGAATATCTTCTTTGCAAAAACGGATGTTTCTCAGGATGGTAGGAAGGTTTTTCAATACTTCCACAAAACCCATGAAAGCCAGATCGCGGATGTGTTTCGCCATTGTTCCGCCAACAGCCTGCATTTTATCGCCTCCCCAAAAACGAATGTTTAAATCCGGTTCCTGGGCCAACAGTTCTTTCATGACATTTGATCCGTGCAGATCTCCGGAAGCTTCTCCCGAAATGATATAGAGTTTCTTCCCCATTAACGCAGAAAATTGACGTATAAAATGAATGGAAGGTGCAAGGCCGAACCAATGATGATTCCACGTGCCAGGTCATAGCGTTCTCTATTTAGAAAAAAATAGAACCAAACGAGATTCGGAATAATGGAGAGCGAAATAAATTTGCTCATAACAGCCGGATCACTGAAAAATTTACTCCACAATACAGAGAAGTAAAAATTTCGCGCCCAGGCTATAACCAATATTGTTAATGGAACAATGATAAGCGGAGAGATTGCCCCGATCGCCGTTCCGACCGTTACCCGTACATTCCAGGTGAATTTTCGTTTCATTTAAAATAGCTTTTTTAAAT
>NZ_JASLCN010000179.1 GCF_030151805.1 Fluviicola sp. | reverse complement strand
GTACAATTGTATTGCGTCATCAGATTTCTGTTGGTACAAACGTCAAAGCCATCCGGTTTGAAAAATTCAACAATGCAACCGGGCAATACGATTTGCTTGGAGAAGTTCCCGCAACAAGCTCCACACTGTCGATTACTGATTCAGATGTCGACGTAGACAATTTCAGTTATGTTTACAGAGCCGTTGTGATCGATAGCTGCGGAAATCAGGGAGCGATATCGAATCGCGCAAGAACGATTTTATTGAAAGTAAAAGCCGATCAAACGAGATTGACGACTCAATTGAACTGGTCACCCTATGATGATTACGATGGAGGAGTTTTACAATACCAGATTTATCGCGGAATTGACGGAGTTTTCCCACCAACGCCAACAGCAATTGTTTCTCCGGATCAGCGTTATTTTGAAGATCTGGTAGATGAGTTGGGTTTTGAACACAGCGGGAAGGTGTGTTATTACGTGATTGCTGAAGAAGCAGTCAATCAATATGGAATCCAGGAATTGAGCCTGTCGAACGATGCATGTGCAGTTATTGAGCCATTGGTTTATATTCCGAATGCGTTCACACCGGGCGGAATCAATCCGATCTTCATTCCGGTTGTTTCGTTCCAGGATGTGTCGAAATATGAATTTTCGATTGTTGATCGCTGGGGACAATTGGTTTTCCAAACAAACGATCCGGCAACGGGTTGGGACGGACATCATCAGCAAAGCGGGAAATTAGTCGCTCCGAACGTCTATGTCTACGTTCTGAAAGTGGTCGATGGAAACAACCAGGAATATTACTTCCGTGGCAATGTGACGGTGATACATTAAGAAAAGTTGGCTTCGACTCCGCTCAGCCTTTTTTTCAGTTTGAATGAATCAAATTACACTAATAAAATTAGCTTAGCCGCAATCAAAAAGATAATGTATGCGTCTTATTCAAATCACCGGAATTCCTGGAAGCAATTTGTATTTGACGGTTGGATAATTCAAAAGTAAAGATGAGCATTAAAGTATATTATTACAAGAGGTTGTTTTATAGGTTAGTTGTTGTAACTCCGGAAGGAAATTTGTTCAACAAATAGATCTCCAGATTTCTGGATTCATTTAAGATTTTGGATAAATAGAATTGCGAATGCTCGATTTTTATTTCATAAACGATAATCAAACATCACCAAATTACCCGAATCAGGATTTGGAGCTTGCCGGTTCGTTGGACGCAAAGACTTTTGATAACCTGATTCGGAAAGGAATGATTGATAGCCGGCTTGACTATTATTCCGATTTTCGATGGAGTGAAACGTTGGTGAAACAAATTCGTCAAACGATTGAGGACAAGCAATTCTATTCCGATACGGATGGAGAGAAACTCCTTTTATTAATGGACACAGCGATTTCAAGACAAAGTGGTTTGATCGCTTATGGAGATTAATTTTGAATTGTCCGAATCCTTGCCACCTCATCACAAATAGACATAACTTGTCCCGCCACTGCGGGATGTCTATCCATCATTTTTGTTAAGCCACCCCTCTCGATCTCCCCTCAAGGGGAGAGAGCTAAATTATCTGTGAGCTTGTTGAACTAAACAGAATTACAATTCGTAATTCGGCATGATGAATTCGCAATTTCCCTAAACCATCTTCTCCGGAATCACCCAAGCGTCAAATTCCTCTGCAGTCAGATAACCCAACTGAACAGCCATTTCTTTGAGCGTCGTTCCTTCTTTATGGGCTTTTTGAGCAATTTCAGCAGCTTTGTAGTAACCGATTTTCGGATTTAAAGCCGTTACCAGCATCAAACTGTTGTCCAGGTGCTTTTTGATATTTGCAGTTAGAGGCTCGATTCCAACAGCGCATTTGTCGTTGAAAGAAACACAGCCTTCACCGATCAGACGTGCGGAATGCAGGAAGTTATAAATCATGACCGGTTTGAAAACGTTCAATTCGAAATGTCCGTTAGAACCACCGATGTTAATCGCTACATCATTTCCCATAACCTGTGCAGCAATCATTGTCAGAGCCTCACATTGCGTCGGATTTACTTTCCCGGGCATAATGGAAGATCCGGGCTCATTATCAGGTATGAAAATTTCACCGATTCCACTTCGTGGACCGGACGACAGCATACGTACGTCATTGGCAATTTTCATCAGGCTTACTGCAACGGTTTTCAAAGCTCCGTGAGCTTCCACAATTGCATCATGCGCAGCTAAAGCCTCAAACTTGTTTTCTGCGGTGATAAAAGGTAAACCGGTCAGCGTTGCAATGTGTTTCGCCACGTTTTCGGAATACCCGGCAGGCGTGTTGATTCCCGTTCCGACAGCCGTTCCGCCCAAAGCCAGTTCGCTTAAATGAGCGAGTGTGTTTTTGATTGCTTTCAAACCGTGATTCAGCTGGCTGACATAACCGCTGATTTCCTGACCCAGGGTAAGTGGAGTAGCATCCATGAAGTGAGTTCGTCCGATTTTCACCACATGCATGTAGTCTTTACTTTTTTGAGCCAAAGTATCGCGTAATTTCTCAATTCCCGGAATAGTTGTTTCGATCAGAATTTTGTAAGCCGCAATGTGCATGGCGGTAGGGAAGGTGTCATTCGAAGATTGTGATTTGTTCACGTCGTCATTCGGATGCAGCACTTTTTCTTTATCCGTTAAGGAACCACCATTCAAAACATGCGCCCTGTAGGCGATTACCTCGTTGACATTCATGTTACTTTGCGTACCGCTTCCGGTTTGCCATACCACCAACGGGAACTGATCATCCAGCTTTCCTGCCAGAATCTCATCTGCCACTTTTCCGATCAAATCCGATTTCTCCTGAGGCAGAATTCCTGCATCGAGATTGGTTAAAGCAGCGGCTTTTTTTAAATACGCAAAAGCCCGGATAATTTCCTTCGGCATTTTGTTGATGTCTTGTGCGATTTTGAAATTTTCGATACTGCGCTCAGTTTGAGCACCCCAATAAGCATCCGCAGGCACTTTTACTTCGCCCATCGTATCCTTTTCAATTCTGTATTCCATGATTTTGGTTTTGAGAATAAAATTATAAAGCACAAGTTAGTTATTTCTCCCCTCTTTAAGTGAATTTCAACCGAAATATCCCTTCGCATTAGTATAAATGATCGGTTGATTTTTTCGTGATCCGGAGTTTAGGTGGTTAAACGATCCCGGCTCTATCAATAAAAAACGGGAAGCCTCTCAACTTCCCGCAAACTACTAAATGAACATAAATTACTGCTTTATGAAGCGCTGTCTACTGATCATCCCGTCGTTGAAACGAACCTGGATGAAGTAAATACCTGTATCAATTCCGGCAAGGTTCACCGGGTTTGTAAGTTCACGTTTAACAACCTTTCCGGAAGCGTCCAGCAATTCGAAGGCTTGCATTTCTCTGTCCGATTGAACATTCAATACATTCGTTGCAGGATTCGGGAAGATGTTGAATGCTGTTTTATTCAATTCGTCAATCGACAAGACTTCTGTTTTACTTCCCTGTAAGTACAAGGAAAGCGGGAAGTTTCCGTTTTGATCCACGAATTGTGCAGCCGGAACAGAAATCTTGAATGAATGACTTCCAGCCGCTAAGGTTCCAAGACTGATCTCACGAATCGGAATCACATCACCCGGACACCAGTTGTTCCAGCTTGTCCACCAGGAAGCAGATTGAGCGGATTGCCCGTAAATTCCATTTCCCTGAGTGTTATACTGGCGGTAAGGCTCGCATGATTTTCCTCCCGGAGTGTAAGTCAGGACATTACTTCCGTCAAAACTCACATTGTGTACTCTTCGAACATATTCCTCTCCTCCGTTATTGGCTCCGTGGTTTGAAGTGATCAAATAAAACTTGGCGCCGTAAATGGTTTCAGTAGTTGTGAAATTGATCGTTCTCACCGTTGTACCAACTGCATCCGTAGCATTTGCCTGGTAATTATTGAAATCTGCCTTGAATGAAAGCGCCTGCAAATACGTTTCAGGATCAAAACCTGCATTTGGCCCGTTGGAAACCAAATCCACTTTTCCCTTAAACACGTCGTTTCTTCCGGAACAACCTGAAACCTGCGTATTCGCAGCATACGGAACTCCGAAAACTTCCAGTTCCAGCCAAAAATCGAAGTTTGCAGCAATATCACTCGATTTAAGAATCTTTGCGATGTTGTTTACTTCGAAAGAATACGGAACAGAAGTTGGCTGTACATTTTTGTTCATGAAAGGAGTAATGAAACGCCCGATCTCAATACGGGAAACCGTCGCCGGATCATAAGTGGTACTCCCCGGAGGAACCAATGCCAGGCTCACATTTCCGATACGGTCATAATTGTCGCACAACGCCGAAATCGTAATGTTTACTGTTAATTCAGTTCCGATAGCAGCTAAATCCTGTGTACTTAGTTTTTTCGTCACCAAATCATTGCGAAAACGAATCACACCTGCTGGGGTCGGGTCGCTCACAACTCCGGCATAACCATCAAAAAACACCACATCAGTCATGATATTGGTGGTCGTTTGAGCAGTTGCGCCAAACGAGAGAGAGATGGCAAGCAAAGAACCAATTATTTTTTTCATAATCATGAGTTTATCTATTCCCAAAATTAGAAGGATACTCTTTTCAAAATCGGTTTCCCGATCCGGAGTAAAATGAGCACTCTTTTTTGGGACACAACCAGTTAGATGAACTATTAAGCGATTAAGTCAATGTGAATCAACTGTTTGCTTATGACGGTGTGATTTGGTGAACGATGGGAAAGATGTTGGGTTGTCTTGGATTTGTCGCCTATTTGTCCCGTTTTGTAAATCTCCGGAACACTCTTTTTTTGTTCCGTAGCTGATTTGATTGCTTGTTTCTCTTTGAAAAATCCGGAATCCTCCGGATAACGTATTTTCAGGTATGCGTGTATGGTTCATTGTTTTCGTCGGTTTATTGAGTTTTGTTGCTCTTGGTCAGGACAGCCTCAGGTACAAGGAGGCTTACACGATCCGTTACGAAAATGATCTCTTTACCGGAACAGATCGCTATTATTCCCAGGGAATTTTCCTGCAATACGATCATTTGGATATCAATCTGAAGTGGTTGAACCGTTTTTTTTTCCGGGTTCCGGATATTCAGCGAGGTTTGCAAACCGGTGTTGCACAAAAAGTATATACTCCGTCGAGTATTACTTCTGATTCGTTGTTGGTGGGAGACCGTCCGTATGCGGCAACGTATGGTTATACCGTTAAATTCAGTTCCCGAAGTAAATCGAAGAATTATACCGTAAGCTGGAGTTTGAATACCGGATGGATTGGAAAACCGGCTTTTGGGAAAGAAACGCAAACGGCTATTCATCGCTGGACGAACAATACGAAACCTTTGGGCTGGCAATATCAGTTAAATACCGCTTTAAGTACTCATCTGAGTGTTGGATTTACAAAAGCATGGTTCACCAAAACCCGGTGGCTGCGAATAGAAGGAAACACTTTCACAATCCTTGGAACATTAAACAATGAAACCCGTGTATCGGGGATGTTGAAGGTAGGCCGTCTCTCGAACAATAAGAACTATTTTGTCTATTACCATCCGGAAGCGCGTGCGGTGCTGTATGACGGAACTTTGCAGGGAGCGCTTTTTGCAAAACCAAGTGAAGCCGGTATTCCGGGAAAGCAGATCAATCACCTGGTTTCTGAACAAGAATTGGGATTTAACATGTTACAAGGTCATTTTTCCTTTTCAGCCTATGGTCATTTTCAATCCAAACTGTTCCGGAATGCGAAAAACCACGCCTGGGGCGGAATTGGTATCGGATATTATTTTTAGGCTTTCCACTGAAATAGAAGTGATATAATCATTTTTTTCCGCAGATAATATGTAAATTAAATCTGCGTTCCGACCTGGTCGAAGAAATGCTTCTTGTTTTTCTTTCATTTCGGTTAAATCACATCTATGTTACAACTGTATGTTTGACAAAATTGAAAAAAGTTACATCGATAATTGAAAATTTAAAATGGATAATTGAAAAGTGTTTGTAAACACAAAAGGTTCAAAGAGGAATCCTTACCACCGGAACTCTCTGAACCTCTTGACCACGGATATAGTTTATAAGGAGAATGAAAAAACGTTTCAATTTTAAAATTCTCCATTTTCAATTGGTCTTAGCTAGTTCTCTGCAGAATCACTTTTCCACTCAGCCAATGATCGTTTTCATCCAAATAACGGATCAGGTAAATTCCGGTGGTGTAATTCGATAAATCAACCTGGATGCGCTCGTCTTTTTTCAATTTCGGAAGCACTTGCAGTAATTTACCGCTCAAATCGGTGATGTAAAGTTCCTTGATATCCGTATTCGGCAAAATATGAATGATCCCGTTTGTCGGATTCGGATAATAGCTCCAGTTGATTTGCAGGTTCTTTGGTTTAACAGAATCCGTTGAATCTGCCTGATGTGTGGAAACGATCGAATCGGGAATGTTCAAAGCCAAATCCGGAATGTTTTGCTGGCAATCCGGCATGTAAGTATAACTTTTCATAATCCGGACCATGATTGCGTTCAGTGTTTCCACTTCATAAGAATCCGTCGACGGCTTGATGTGGTTGTTCCCGATTCCGCTGTGATCTGTCAGAAACGTATACGTTCCGTTTGTTCCCAAAGCCAAAGCGCGCATCAGGTATTCCGTACTTTTGTCGATTCCGCTGGCTCCGATCGGCACAATACGGATTCCTTTTTCAGCTGCCTGGAGAATCAAACGCTGCAAACGTTCATTCACCTCCGTACCTTCATGCGGTGGCGCATCCAGGATCAGGAATAAGATCCGTGCCCGCGCATTTTCACTCCAGCTCAGGTTGTTGATGGCAGAGTCGAGTGCAATATCCGCAGCTTCAGGATGATCTCCGCCACCGCCCGCAAACTGCTCATTGATGAAGGCAGATGATTCAGTCAGAATGCGGTTGAAATTCATGCTTTTAGTAACATATTCATCCCCGTTATCCCGGTAATAGACATTCGCGAACCGGAAATTCAATTTGTTACTAATTTGTTTTGACTGGAAGATGATATCATTCATTTCCGCCTGTAAAAAGCTGATTTCGTCACCCATGGAACCGGTTGCATCTACAACAAAAGCAACGTCTACGTTTTCCACTTCCTGGCAGGTAATATTCAATTTCTGATGATTGATCCCGTTTTCAAAAGCATTGACACGGCTGATGGTGGAGGTTTTCCCGTTATACGAAATCTGAACAGACAATTTCCCGTTCACAACAGGCGTTTCATTTTTCACTGTCAGCCAGCATTCCGCTTTTCCGGTATTGTCCGTTCTGGTAGTGAAAACGACATCGCGGTTCATGAATAATTGCACGATGGCGTCCACGATCGGAATCCCTTTTTCGGACTGTAACATCACAGTATATCTTCCTGAAGGTGCGATTTGCCATGTTTTCTGATAACTCGCCAATTCTCCTTTCGTCAGATCCTGCCACAATTTCCATTTGGAAAAATCATTGATTTCCCCGGCAGTCAATAAACTGGAACTTGCCCCGCCACTAGCAGTAATGTCTCCTTCGTAAATACCGTCACCGTCAGAAGCTGCTCTAACCGATCCAACACTGGTAGCAGGCATTCTGGAAACATCTTTCCTGAGAAGTTTGGTTTCTGAAGTGGATTTAACTCCCCGAGATTTGGATAAAACCATCACTTCTTCCAGTTCAACACGTTCTCCGCCCATCGTTTTAATTTCCGTCGTCTTTTTTGCCGTAGGATCTTCCTTCATTTTGAAATCGGAAACCTCATCACCGGTTACTTTGATTTCTTTGGTGATAGGAGTGAAGCCGGCGTAATTCATCACACAGGTATACGTTCCGGTATCAAGAGCTACGGCAAAATTTCCCAGTCTATCCGTCAATACGGACGCAACCAATTTATCGCCTTTGTAAATATCGACGTTTCCGTAGCGCAAAGCAGAACCGCTTGTTTCGGTGTTCAGGTTTCCTGAAATAGATTGTGCAAAAACGGCACTTGATCCCAGTAGCAGGATAAAAAGTAAGGTAGCGAATCTCATAACATCCGGTTTAGAATAATTAATACTCTTTACATCTGAGATGCGCTTAGGTTCAAAATTCCATAATTAATTATAAGTTTCGAATAATCCTCCCCCTTGGTCCCCCTCCAAAGGGGGAGATTTTTAATCCTCTTCAAAAAGAGAATTCTATCATCTTCATTTTAAAT
>NZ_JASLCN010000175.1 GCF_030151805.1 Fluviicola sp. | reverse complement strand
TAAAATCTTGGAGCCAGTGAAATGTGAAAACCAATAGAGGCATCTGCGTCCGGATCAATCGGCTTATAATTCCCAAAGCCTAAATCCCCCTGCCACAATTTTTGATTTCCCATATTCAATCCGAATTGTGAAATAGTTGGTCCGACTTCTAATTCCAGGCTGATAATTTTTGCCAGACGCTGTTCGTAGCTGAAGTTAAATTCCCCTGCAACCAATTGTGTCGGAGAGAATTTAATTGCAAAATTTCGGTATCCGGATTCGTTTTGTGAATAGCTTCCAAAAGAAACTGTTGATAGAATGATTATTCCCAGGAGTTTTTTCATATACTCAGTTTAATTCAAACAAAGAAACCATTTTTTTATCAATTCATAAACTTTCCGTTTATAATTAGCTTTTTGAAGAATTAAAATACCGAAATTTGAGCATGGCAAATTCATCAGACTGGATAAGTGCTCTTCGTTTAAGAACACTTCCGTTATCCATTTCAGGAATATTGGTCGGATCCTTCATTGCAGTTTATCAGGGATACTGGAATCCGCTTATTTTTTCACTGGCCTTATCGACCACCCTATTGTTCCAGATTTTATCCAATCTGGCTAATGATTTGGGAGATTCCCTGAAAGGTGCCGACAATGCAGGAAGAATCGGTCCGATGAGGGCTGTCCAATCCGGAGCCATTTCTAAAAGCACTATGAAAAAGGCAGTTATTTTAACTGCTGCCGTTTCTTTTCTTAGTGCAGGATTCCTGATTTATTTCGGAACAAAAAATCTTTCCGTTACCAGCATTTATATTTACATCGGTTTGGCAATTGCTTCCGTTTTAGCTGCGATTACGTACACCATCGGTAAAAAAGCTTACGGTTATAACGGTTTGGGGGATTTATTTGTCTTTGTTTTCTTCGGATTGGTGAGCGTGATGGGCGTTTATCCCCTATTCTCCGATACACTTTCCTGGGAATTGGTTCTTCCGGCGGTTACGATCGGTTTTCTGAGTACAGCCGTTTTGAATCTCAACAATATGCGGGACCGTGAGAATGACGAAAAAGTAGGAAAAAGAACGTTGGTCGTGAAACTCGGAGCGAAGAATGCAAAGAAATACCACTTCTTTCTCATTTCAACTGCTTTTACAAGCTGGATTTTGTTTCTCATACTGACCAAAAATTGGCTGGGCTTCATTTCGTTGATACCGGCAATTTTGTTCATCAAACACCTTGTCTTTGTGACTAAAAATACTGTTCCAAGAGAATTGGATTCTCAATTGAAAACAGTCGCACTGGGAACTTTTTTCATCAGTATTCTCTACGTCATCAGCGTTTCTGTCAACCAATGGATTCTCTGAATCAAACTAAACTGACGGCTTCTTTTGAAGCATTTGTATTGGATTTCAAGCGTCCAAGCGGAACAAGTCGCGGTGTTTTGACCCAAAAGAAAGGATGGAAACTGAAACTGAGCAATCCCGATGGAACAACGGGTTTAGGCGAATGTTCTGTTATTCCGGGACTTTCTCCTGATTATGTTTCGGACGAGCAATATGAAAAACAGCTTACAACCATTTGCCAGAATCCGCTTCAGTTTATTGAAAACAAGGAATTATTGCTTGATTATCCTTCCATTTTATTCGGACTGGAAAGCGCTTATTTCGACTTGTTAAATGGTGGAAAACAAATCTTTTTCAATTCAGCGAAAAGTACTTCCGGATTCAAAATTCCAATCAATGGCTTGATCTGGATGGGAGATCCTGCCTACATGCAAAGTCAGATTGAAGAGAAACTTGCCGCTGGCTTCACTTGTATCAAACTAAAAGTCGGAGCTATTGATTTCGAACAGGAATTGAACTTATTGGAGGGAATCCGTTCGCGTTTTGATTCTTCCCGAATCACCTTACGGGTAGATGCAAACGGAGCTTTTAATCCGGATGATGCTTTATGGAAATTGGAAGAACTCTCGAAACTGGATCTTCACAGCATCGAACAACCGATCAAAGCAGGTTCATGGGAACTCATGGCGGAATTATGTGCTCAAACTCCGCTTCCCATTGCATTGGATGAAGAATTGATCGGAATCAATCTTCCGGAAGAGAAAATGGCTGTGTTAGATGCTATCCGTCCGCAATATATTATTTTGAAACCAAGTCTTCACGGCGGATTCAGCGGTACAAAAGAATGGATCGAATTGGCAGACAGCAGAAACATTCCATGGTGGATCACATCGGCATTGGAAAGTAATATTGGTTTGAACGCCATTGCTCAGTTTACAGCGGAATATCATCCGGTTTTACCTCAGGGATTGGGCACTGGCGGTTTGTATGAAACGAATTTTGATGCTCCTTTGACCATTGAAAACGGTTACCTGCATTATTTCTCTGTCCTTTAATCCGGACGTAATTCCGCAATATTACGTCCAGATAACACGAATAATCTCCCGAAAACACTCTTGTTAACGAATTGAGTCGGACGTAATATTGCGGAATTACCCCAAAAGTTCATCCTACTGACAATTCTTTCACCTGTACCCCTTTTAATCATCATTTCTGTATCTGTATCCAATATAGTTATCTCCGTAACTTTGTCGAAACAACAAGTGTATGAAGGCAAAAGTGAAGAATCCATCTCAAGTTCAATTTGACAATGTCTACATTTCCGAATTGAATAAAATCGTTCACATCTACAAAAACACAACGTCCCAAATTTCGTCCGGGAAAAACAACAAGTTATCATCCGATTTTGGTTTGCCTTTAACAATCGCTGTGAATGATAATCAATTAATCGGATTTGCTTCTGCTACTTTAAACCTGTCAGGAGAAGTAGAAATGAATTGCTTTTTTTCTGAAAAATCCGACGAAACAGAAGTTGAAAGCCAACTAAAGGAACAGGCATACCGGAATTTTTACAAAACTTACGATAACAGCGAAACAGGAAAAAAACAACTGAAAGCATCCATTGAGCGATTGGTTTACTGGTTGAATTTATAGTGGGTTCCAGGATTTATCCGTAATTTCCAATTGAAAAATACGGCTTAAAAAAATCAATCAAATATGAATATCAAAGAACTTAAAAACAGCGTGATCCTGCCAGTCATCGCATCGCCCATGTTTCTCGTTTCAGGAAGCAGGTTAGTCATCGAATGCTGTAAAAACGGAATTGTTGGAACTTTACCTTCATTGAATGGAAGAAGCTCTGCAGATTTCGAACAGTTTTTGATCGAGATCACAACAGAGTTGAAGCAATTTGAAGAAGAAACACGTCGGAAACCTGCTCCTTTTGGAATCAACCTGATTGTCAATAAAACCAATCCAAGACTCATGCCGGATTTGGAGCTTTGCGTCAAATACAAAATTCCGCTGGTCATTACTTCCCTGGGAGCCGTCAAAGAAGTTGTCGACGCAGTACACAGTTACGGAGGTTTGGTATTTCACGATGTCATCAAGAAGCGACATGCTGAAAAAGCAATTGAAGCTGGCGTGGACGGAATTATTGCTGTTGCAAACGGAGCCGGTGGTCACGCAGGAACTGCAAATCCGTTTGCTTTGGTAGAAGAAATCAGATCATTCTACAAAGGAACATTGATTCTTGCCGGAACTATCACCAGGGGAAAAGATATTCTGGCAGCGCAAACTATGGGCGCAGATTTCGCTTATATGGGCACACGTTTCATCGCAACGGAAGAAAGTATGGCCCAGCCCGAATACAAAAAGATGTTAGTTGCTTCCCACATCGACGATATTATGTATACAGACGGAATTTCCGGTGTGAATGCCAATTTCCTGATCCCAAGCATTGAAAAATCCGGGATTGACATTTCGGAGAAAAAAGAAGAAGATTTTTCCAAATTGTCGGCAGAACATGGAAAAGCATGGAAAGATATCTGGTCTGCAGGACAAGGAACTACAGGGATTGAACAGATTGAACCGGTAGCAGCTGTTGTGGATCACTTAAAACAGGAATACAAAGCTGCCCTTTTGGAAAATC
>NZ_JASLCN010000171.1 GCF_030151805.1 Fluviicola sp. | reverse complement strand
TCCTCACCTGGCAGCAATTCTGGTAGGAAAAGACGGAGGTTCAGTTACTTATGTTAATAATAAATTGAAAGCATGTGAGGAGATCGGTTTTGAAAGTACTTTAATCCGTTACGATGATTCGATTACGGAAGATACACTTTTAAAGAAAATCCAATCTTTGAATGAAGATAAAAGTATCGACGGATACATTGTTCAACTTCCGCTTCCGGATCATATTGATGAAATGAAAGTAACATTGTCCATCGATCCGAAAAAAGATGTGGATGGTTTTCATCCGATCAATGTTGGAAACATGATGTTGAATATTCCCGGATTTGTTCCTGCAACACCGGCCGGAATTGTGGAATTGATGCGCCGTTATAAGATCGAAACCGCAGGGAAAAACTGTGTGGTTGTTGGTCGAAGTAATATTGTGGGAACTCCTTTGAGCCTGCTTTTAGGAAAGAACACAAATCCCGGAAATTGTACGGTGACCCTGGCTCACTCTAAATCTGAAAATATCAAGGACATTTGCCTGAACGCAGATATTTTGGTTGCTGCGGTTGGAATTCCCGGTTTTATCACAGCTGATATGGTGAAAGAAGGCGCCGTTGTGATTGATGTCGGGACAACACGTATCGAAGATCCAAGCCGTGAAAGAGGGTGGAGATTGGCAGGAGATGTTGACTTCAAAGAAGTTGCACCTAAAACTTCGGCAATCACTCCTGTTCCCGGTGGCGTAGGTCCAATGACGATTGCGTCGCTGATGATCAATACTTTGAAAGCGATGGAGTTGAAAGGGAAATGATTTAATTCAACATGCAAAAGTTTTTTGTTTTTGCATTTACAATTTTGAATTAAAGTCTTTCAAGCGGTGTTTTCACTCCGTCAACCAAAGAATAGCAAGCCAGTTTGTCTTTAAAAACAGAAGACTTGAACAACGAACGGTTCAGGAGCATTCTCACGCATTCCTGGATCCCTTCAGCAATGGATGGATGCGGATGAACCAATTCTGCAATAACATGAATCGGCAAACCGAGTTTCATGATCAATCCGATGGTTTGAATGGCAGTAGAAGCATGTTCACCGACGGCTCTCATTCCAAGTACATGCATTTCACTGTCATTGGTTACAATGATTTTGAAAAAACCTTCCGTTTTCCGCATGGCAATGGCGCGGGCGATCACTGAATAATCAATTTTGACGACTTTGACCGGAATGTTCTTTTCAATGCACTGCATTTCGTTGATTCCTACTGCGGCAACTTCCGGCTGAAGGAACATAATTGTACAGACATTGTCATAACTCAATCGTTCACGAATGGTCCCGAAAGCCCTTTCAACAGCATGACGTGCCTCAATTTCTCCCATGTTTACCAACGCAATTCTACCCGAAACATCACCAACAGCGTAAATATGCGGAACATTCGTTACGGTATCATCATCACCGATATGCATTCCCCGTTTTGACATTAAAACACCTGCATTTTCCAAATTCAGCGTCTCAATATTCGGAACGCGACCAATAGACAAAAGTGCTTTTTCCACACGGATTACTTCGCGCGATCCGTCCGGATAACTCAACTCATATTCCACTTCATTTCCCAGGTTTTCCAGGCGTTCCAATTGTGCATTGTGGTGGATCGTAACTCCTTTTTCTTCCAGGTTCTCACTCACAATGTTGGAAATATCAATGTCTTCAAAAGGCAGAATCCTGTCGGCACGATCAATGAGGTATACTTTGGTCTTTCCGAAATTCGAGAAAATAGTTGCGTATTCACAACCAATCACACCAGCTCCTACAATTACCAGGCTTTTGGGATAATCCGTCAGGTTTTCGATGCCGTCGCTGGTCAATACCGTTTGTTCATCAACATTGACATCCGGCATTTTTCGTGGTCTGCTGCCGCTGGCAATAACGATATTATCACCTGAAATAACGGTTCGTTCTCCATTTTGCAGAATTTCTAATTCGTGCGGAGAAATAAAACTTGCCGATCCTCTTTCATAAGCGAGCAGTTTGTTCATTGTTTCAGTCTGAAGCAGTTTGAGATGGCAGGAATATTGAAATTTGCGTTCAAAAACAGCCTCGTCAACTGTCGCCATAACATCCTCCCAAGAAAGGTGAAATTTTTCTCTTCCTTTTCCGCTGATCGTATCATTCACGGATGCAATTTTCTGGGAAATCTCCCAAAGAGTTTTGGAAGACAGGGCGCCGTTGTAAACGCCGGCTCCGCCAACGCGGTCTTTTTCGATCAAACAAACACGTTTTCCGAAATCAATTCCTCGCATAGCAGCAGCGTATCCGGCAGGTCCTCCTCCAATGACAATCAGATCAAATTTTTCCATAAGTATCCCGACTAAATTAAACAATACTTTAAAATCAGGATGGGTTTGTGCTAATTTTGTAGCATGAATTTGAAAGAATTGACGGATTACGGAAAAGCTGAAAAAGAATCTTATGAAAAATGGATCAGGAAGGCGAAGAAAGCAAACAACCGCTTGCTGGATGATCAGTTTCATAAATTACACCAGGAAGCATTTAAGAAAATCGACTGCCTGGTTTGTGCCAATTGCTGTAAAACCACCAGTCCGATCTTCCGGGATGTAGATGTCAAACGCCTTTCGAAAAGACTGAAAATGTCGGAAAGTAAGTTCATTGATACCTATCTGAAAATTGATGAAGACCAGGATTACGTGCTTCAGTCGTCTCCCTGTGCTTTTTTAGGTGCTGATAATTACTGTTCTGTCTATGAAGACCGGCCGCTTGCATGCAGGGAATATCCGCACACGGATCGGAAGAATATGTACCAGATTTTACCACTTACGAGAAAGAACATGGAAGTCTGTCCGGCAGTGAGTTATATTATGAAAGAAATATCGAAAAAAATATAACAAAACTTACAACCTTTTGTATAATTTGGCGTCTGCATTAAAGAACTTATAGAACCAAAATTATAGCATGAGGTCACTTCTTCTCTCCGTTTTACTACTTGTTTTAAGCAACACTTTATTGGCCCAACAAGCGAAACAAGGTAACTACACGGTTACTGCTGCAGGGACTGTTTTGAATGCTTACACGAATGTTACTTCCAATATTGCTGTGAATGCTACTACTTTATCAGTAGGATCCAATACATTAACAAATTCCTATTTCACAACCAACCTGGGAGCAGGAGATTTGATTCTGATCATTCAAATGCAGGGAGCATCCATGGATATTATAACAAATCCTGCTGTGCCTGCGGCCCAGGGAGGATGGGGCGGAAATTATACCGTTTCAAATTCTGCTTGGGCAGATATGGGAAACATGGGGAATTACCGCTCAGATTGGGGAGCAGTTACAAGTTATGGTAGCTCCGGAAAATATGAATATGCGGAAGTTCTTTCTGTATCTGGCACAAACGTGATTAATGTACGTTGCGCCTTGAAAAATTCATATACGGCAAGCGGACATGTTCAGGTGGTGCGTGTACCAAGAATTGGAAATTTAACATTAAATGCAAATAGTACAATTATTCCTTTGCAATGGGATGGATCCATAGGAGGAATTGTTGCTCTGGAAGTGAATGGTGCTTTGAATTTTGGAACGAACTCTAAAATCAGTGCATCAGGATTAGGGTTCAGGGGTGGAATAACAGATAATGATACAGGAGGGCCTGCAGCATCAGCAACTGAAAAAGGAAAGCCTGGGTATAGTGCTTCTACTGAAGGAGC
>NZ_JASLCN010000166.1 GCF_030151805.1 Fluviicola sp. | reverse complement strand
TATTTTCCTTCGGAACAATGGGGCAGGAGTAACGATCGGAATAAGCGCAATACGGGTGATAGGAAGCATTGAAATCCAGTTTCACCGTTTTGGCTTTTTTCTTGAAATAACAATCGAGGTATTTACCGGCACCGTAAGTTGAGAGTCCGGTGGTTCCATCCTTGAACGGAACGAAATAGTAATCTTTATATTCCTTTTTTCCTGCCAGATCCAAATTCTGATACACATTCAGTTTACAAAGCGTATCGTTCACTGTAAACGAAAGAAACCCCACTTTCCGGTAATAAGCCGGACGATTTCCGGTTGTCGGCATGACAAATGCTGCGCCTACTTCTTTGGTGAATGATGCAGTTACCACAAATGATTGATCAATCGGGAAGAAGCAGATTTCCGGATGAATCTTCCGTTCTTCTTCGTTTAATACTTCCGAAAGAAAAGCTTTTTCATGCTTTTTACGCTCTTTGGTCAGGCTGTCGGCATACGATTCCTGGGAAAACCCGCTTGCTGCGAAGAATAGAAATGCTGCCAAAAGTGTTACTTGTTTCATCTGCTTCCGAATAATGAGCTTCCAACGCGAATCATCGTACTTCCTTCTTCCAGTGCAATTTTGTAATCGCCGCTCATTCCCATGGAAAGAATGGTGAAATCAGGATTGTATTTAAAATAGTTGCTTTTCAGAATCGCGAAATAGTTGTGCAGGTTCCGGAATTCATCCCGGATTTGCTCTTCGTCTTCTACAAAACTGGCCATTCCCATCAATCCGTGAATGGAAACGTGATGCATTTCAACGAATTCCCTGCTTTGGAGAATTTCCTCCGCTTCTTCAAAAGAAAGTCCGAATTTACTTTCTTCCTGTGCAATGTGAAATTGAAGCAGGCACGGAATTACCCGGCCCGCCTTTTCTCCTTGTTTATTGATTTCCTGTAATAATTTGAAACTATCAACCGAATGAATCAGGGAAACAAACGGCGCGATGTATTTTACTTTATTGCTTTGTAAATGACCAATCAAATGCCACTGAATGTCTTTCGGAAGCACTTCCCATTTATCCACCATTTCCTGCACTTTGTTCTCTCCGAAAACACGTTGTCCGGCATCATAAGCTTCCTGTATCAAAGAAGCAGGTTTTGTTTTTGAAACGGCAACCAAAACGGCAGAACCGTCGAGTTCATTTTCCAGTGTTTGAATTCGTTCAGCTAAAGACATCTTATTCGTTGATATTATAAATGGTGAGACCACTTCTCATTTTCGGTTCAACCCAGGTTGATTTCGGCGGCATGATTCCGCCCTGATCCGCTACTTCTTTCACCTCATCAATGGATGCCGGATAGAGTAAAAATCCGACTTTGAAATCGTCTTTTCTAACCAGGTCAACCACTCGCTTCAGTTCTTTTGTTCCCGGAACAAAGTCAATATCCTTGCTGGTTTTCAGATCTTCGATTCCTAAAATAGGAGTGAGGATGTAATCGGTTAGAATTTGAGCATCCAGTTGTTTCACCACATCTTTGGTTTGAGTGATTGCCTGCTTTGCTTTGAACGAATAGGCAGATTTCCCCAGTAAACAAACAATTTCATGCTGTTTTTCCGGTCTTCTGGCTTTTTTTAATTCTTCAATTTCAAAATAAGGCTCACACGCACTTAAGAAACTTTTGGCAGATAAACCGTTCAGATGTTTCACCAAACGCTGAAATTCGAGGATTTCCAGTTTTTGTTCGTCAATCAAATAAGCAAGAAAGAAATCCTGGTTCGGAAAGGAGACTTGCTTGTTCTTCTTGATCGTATCTTTTAAGCGGGCAGAAGAGGCCGAACGGTGATGCCCGTCAGCGATATACAATTCTTTCAGGCCTGAATAGATCGAAATCAATTTCGGATCTTTCGCCGCAGGAATCACCCACAATTCATGTTTGATTTTATCAGTTGTCGAAAACTCGTATTCAGGTCGCGCTTTAGTGACTTTTTCCAGGTATTTATCCAATTCCGGTAAATGCTTGTGCGCCAGAAGAACCGGCTCGGCATTGAATCCGGTGATATTCAGGTAATTGGTAAACATGGATTCGCGCGATGTAATTGTAGCTTCGTGCTTTTTGATCAGGTCATTGCGGTATTCTTCCACGCTTACTCCGGCAATCACGCCGGTAAACTGATGTGTTCCCTTCGTTTGTCTGTAAACATAGAAGGAATCTTCGGTATCCTGGATCAGAATTCCTTCGTCGATAAAAGACTCGAAGCGTGATTTGACAGCTTCAAAACGTTCTACGGAATTGGCTTTGGAATGGTGTTCTTTATCGCCTTCCGGATGAATGATGTGTAGAAAGGTATAAGGATTTTCGTCCAGCTTTGCACGCAAAATGTGCTTGCGATAAGCAGCAAGTGGCCGTGTTGAAACCAATTGAGCTTTATCTCTTGTCGGACGAATAGCCTTAAAGGGGTGGATTTCGGACATTCTTGATACGACTAAGCAGGAACCTGAACTCCAAATTGTTTTACAATTAGATCCGCTAATTCCAAACCGATGCGATCCTGAGCTTCACCGGTTGCAGCTCCGATATGCGGAGTTGTTCCGATTTTTTCATTGTTCAATAAGTCTGCTCTTGGATTCGGTTCGTTTTCGAATACATCCAATCCGGCATAAGCAACTTTTCCTTCCGAGATTGCTTCCAGTAACGCACTTTCGTCGATCACTCCGCCACGGGCAGCATTTGCTAAAACAACTCCTTTTTTCATTAGGTCGAATTCTGCTTTTTTGATCACAGCACTTCCGTCAGCTTGTTTCGGAATGTGTAAGGAAATGAAATCTGCTTCTTTCAATGCAGCATGCAAATCGTGAGTGGATTGAATGTTGACTTTGATTTCTCCGACACCGTGAATGGTTAAAGGAATCTCAGCCGTAATGTCGTGATTATTTACCGCGATCACTTTCATTCCGCAACCCAAAGCGTAGCTTGCCAACGATTGACCGATGCGTCCAAAACCTACAATGGCGATTGTTTTTCCGCGCAATTCGATTCCTTTCGCATATTTTTTCTTCAATGCGGAAAAATCTCCGCTTTCCATTTGTTTGAAAGAGTCGTGTAAGAAACGTGCTCCTGCAAATAAATGCCCCATTACCAATTCTGCAACGGATTGCGAAGAAGACGCCGGAGTATTGATCACGGATAAGCCTTTTTCCATTGCATAAGCAACGTCAATGTTGTCCATCCCGACACCGCCTCTTCCAAGGAGTTTCAATCCCGGACAGGCATCAATCACAACTTGTCTGATAGTTGTAGCACTGCGTACCAAAATGATCTCCACGTTATTTGCATTGACATAATCAATCAGATCATCTTGTGCAACTTTGTCTGTAATGACTGTGTAACCTGCTTTTTCGAGTGCAACTTTTCCTTCGTTTGAAATTCCGTCGTTTGCTAGTATTTTCATAATTCTTATTTCGTTTTGTCCTAAATCAGAAGGGGTTATCAATAATTCATTAGTTCTATATCCCTTGGCTTTTCTGTCTTTCCAGAGAGAGCGTTAGTCTTCACCAGCTATGCTGGTTCTTATCCGTGTTTTTTAGAGAATTCGTTCATAACATCCACCAAAACCTGAACGCTGTCCAGCTCCAATGCGTTGTACATAGATGCTCTGTAACCACCTACACTTCGGTGTCCGTTTAACCCGATAATTCCGGCTGCTTTCCACGCAGCATCGAATGTGTCTTTCAATGCGTCGTTTGTCAATAAGAAGTTGACATTCATTTCCGAACGGTCTTCTGTTGCTGCCGTTCCCTGGAATAACGGGTTTGCATCGATTTCACTATATAGTAATTTTGCTTTTGCCTGGTTTTTCAATGCCATTTTCGGAACACCTCCGTTTGCCAATAGATCTCTTAAGTTCAACATCGCAACATATACGGAAAATACCGGTGGCGTGTTGTACATGGAATCTTTATCAGCATGTTGTTTCAAATCCAGATAACTTGGCATGAATGGAGATGTGGATTTCCCAAGAACATCTTTCTTCACAATGTATAAGGTTGCTCCGGCCGGTCCTAAATTCTTTTGAGCACCTGCATAAATCAAATCAAAATCAGAAACGTTGATCTCTTTGGAGAAAATATCCGAAGACATATCACACACCAACGGAAGATCCGTTTTAGGAAACTCTTTGAATTGAGTACCGAAGATCGTGTTGTTGGAAGTGAAGTGAATATAATCCGCATCCGTAGGAATCTGAAGATTCTTAGGAATGTAGCTGAAGTTTTTATCTTCCGAAGAAGCAAATACGTTTACATCAATCCCTACTTTCTTCGCTTCTTTGATTGCTCCTGAAGCCCAGGTTCCCGTATTGATGTATCCTGCTTTTTTCGTAGCACGCATCATGTTCAGTGCAGCGATTGTAAATCCTAATGTTGCACCACCTTGTAAGTAAAGCACTTCATAATCGTCCGAAATGTTTAATGCTTTTTTGACTAAATCACGAGCTTCCTGCATGACAGCCTCATAGTCTTTACTTCTGTGAGAAACTTCCAGGATGGACAACCCGTTGAAGTCCAATACTGCATCTG
>NZ_JASLCN010000161.1 GCF_030151805.1 Fluviicola sp. | reverse complement strand
GACCGAATAAAAGCACCTGATCATATCCGGAAATCTTATTGGCAATTTCTTTAAAATAAGCTGTCTGCTCATGTTGTTCTTTATGATGCATATGCTTTTCACCTCTTTTCAAAGCTTCTTCCTCTGAGGCTTGTGAGAATTCGGATTGAATGATTTGATTCTTATTATGATCCGGATCTAGCAAATTTGCAGATGAATAATCCATCCAAATCCCTACGTTTCTATTTGATTTCATTTTTCTGAATATTTAATTTAACCAAGAAAGGTGGAAAACTCATTTTTCCACCTTCAATTATTTTAATCAACCAGGGCGTATTCGTAATCAACCTCCAATTCATTCTCAACATGCCAGATACCCGGAGTTTTCCATGCAATGCGACTTGCTTCTTCTTTTTGATACAAAGAAGCTACCGTACCCGTAAGTTTAACTGTTCTTCCCTGAACATGTACTCTTATATGATCAGCATTAATTGCCCAACTGCGATGAAGTGCCGATTCAATTGCCTTTTGTTCGATCTCATCGTTGATTTCAGATTTGATTTTTAAATGATTGAATACTCCACATACACCTCTAATATGTTCAATTGCACGTTTAGCAGCTTCCCGTTGAAAATTCCAATGCACTTCACCCTCCAGTGTAACCCAGCCGTTCTCAACTTTTACCTGCACCTTTTCATTCGGGACAAGAAAATCTGTTTTTAAGATCAAAATAATATCTTCGGCAATATCAGTATCATCTTTCTTTTGAGAATTGGAAAACTTCACTTCCATCTCTTCTACAATTGCTTTTACACCTGAAACACTTTTTGCAGCTTTCTCTGCCTGTAGTTTTTTAGCATAATTATCTACTGTGCCTGTCAGAGTAACAATTCCATCTTTAACAATAACTCCGATTTCTGCGGCTCTCAATAATGGTTCCCATTTAATGGCATCCTGGACATCTTTTTGTAACTGTTCATTTGTTTTCATGATGACTTCATTTAAGATTACATGACAAAGAAACGCTAAGGGAGCTTCAAACAAAATGATCTCAATCACAGCACATTATGATACTACTCAGAATTTGAATGAATCGATATCAGGATCAGTTTTTCATACAAACTAATTTATCGTAATCCAGGATCGTGATGGTGCTTCCTGAAATATCGATATACTTATCATCTTTAAAATCACTCAAAGTACGGATCACTGTTTCTTTGGCAGTACCAACCAAATTGGCCAGGTCTTCCCGCGAAACATTCATACTGAATTGCTTATCGGTTTCGTTTTTATAGGTATCTGATAACTTCACCAATGCTTCGGCTACTCGCTTTCTCACGGAATTATAAGCCAAACGTATTAATTGCTGCTCGTTCTCAAGCAGATTATTTGAAAGCAATTCAATGAATTTTCGAGCAACTTCCGTGTTTCTGTATATAAGAGAAAAGAAATCATCTTTGGGAATCATATAAATCTCAGTATCTTCCAAGGCAGTAGCAGAGTGTATATATTGCTCCTCTTTCAGCAAAGACAGAAAACCGAAAAAATCACCCGTTTTATGTAAGGCGCTGATGAGTTCTTTACCCTGATCGTTTTTCTGATAAATCTTTACTTTTCCTTTATGAATAAAATAAACTCCTCTGGGATATGTCCCTTCATGAAAAACAGCATCCTTCTTTTTGAAATACCTGATATCGCGTGATTCAGACAACTGCTTCAGCGATTCAAAACTTTTGGCTTCATTCAAAAAATGATGAACTCCATCTATATTCTTTTCAAATTGTTTCTTTAAAAGGTCATTTTTATTCAGCCGGGTTTCAATGGCACTAAGTAATTCCTGGTCATTGAAAGGTTTTGTCAGGTAATCGTCTGCTCCCATGGACATTCCTTTACGCATATCCCCGCGATCAGCCTTAGCCGTCAGAAAAATGAAAGGAATACCTGCTGTAGATTCATTTTTGGACAGCAAATGCAGCACGCCATATCCATCAAGAACAGGCATCATGATATCACAAATAATCAAATCAGGAAGTTCCTTGAGAGCAAGCTGCACTCCTTCTTTTCCGTTTTCAGCGGTTAATACTTTATACTGTGCCAAATCCAGAATTTCAGCCGTATTTTCACGAATGTCCGGATTGTCTTCGATGAGTAATATCTTTTTCATAAAGCTTGTTTAACGTGGAATGAATAATGTAACAATGGTTCCTTTATTCTGAATGCTTTCAATGGTGACTTTCCCACTCATAAGCTCTGCATATCGTGCAACAATATTCAGTCCTAACCCGGTTCCCTGAATATTCGCCGCATTCCCTCCCCGGAAAAACCGTTCAAAAAGATGTTGCTGATCCTGCTCACTGATTCCGATACCCTTATCTTTTATCAAAATCGAAATAGCGTGCTCACTGACTTGAGTATTTAATTCTATTACACCTTCTTCGGGAGAAAATTTAATTGCGTTTGAAATTAAATTAAACAGGATATTCCGCAGTAACTTGGGATCCTGAAACACCTGCTCTTCTCCCGAATACTGCTGAGTAATCACCTGTTTTTCAGACAACATCCCTTGCATTTCGGAACTGATATCCAACAGGAATTGCTTGAGATTTAATTCTTCCGGTACATTTTCGACTTTGCCCTCTTCCAGTTTGGAAACGGAAAGGAAATCATTGAGAATATCTGTCAGGTTGACAATGGATTTTTCGATTTTACGGATATGCTTTGCATGATTATCCGGATCATTCCGTTCATTATATTTGACAACCAATGAAAGGGATGACATCATGGTCGTAAGCGGAGTTCGAAACTCATGCGAAGCCATCGACACAAACCTCGATTTCATTTCATTCAACTCTTTCTCTTTAGCCAAAGAAGTATCCAACTCTTTTTTGGTCCTTTCCAGTTCTTTGATTGCTTCTTCCAGAACAAGAGTCCTGTTTTTGACCTGTTTCTCCAGGTCTTCCGAATAGCTTTTCAACTTAAGTTCAGATTCTTTTCGTAACGTTATGTCCAGTATAAAAGCAATAACAAAATTTCCTTCGTCGTTACTATACGGACTTAGACTGATCTCAACCGGAAATTCAGAGCCATCTTTTTTCAGACCGAACAACTCCATACCCAATCCCATTGATCTGGCATGCGGATGATGTCCGTAATTCGTTCTGTTATTCTCATGCTTATGTGTGAATCTGGAAGGTATCAACGATTCTATTTTTAAACCTGTTAATTCTCCTGATCGATAACCGAAAAGCTTTTCAGCACTGGGATTGATACGCGTGATTTTTCCTTCCGCATTCGTGACCAAAATTCCTTCAGTAGCATGCAAAAACAACGCATCAATTCCTTCTTTACTTTCCATTTTTCTCAGTTCATATTCCATAACGAATATACACTTTTTGACCCGAGATCAAAAGTAAAAGACGACCTGGGCAAACCAGATGATTTTTGTCATCTTTTGTGCTGAAACTGATCATTCTTTTATGTTGTATCCTATACTAAATATAGGTGATGTACTCATCTTTCACACGGTACGGATGGGTATCAGTATCAGCGTGAGCTCAGTCGAACGTTAGGCAGCACAAATTTCGAATAGTCAAAGCAGGGATTACACCAAAGAATCCATCAATTGACAGATGAAGACAAACATAAATCTGTGTGACTAAAAAAATTACCTAACCCCAGGACAAGTCATTCTTTTACCTGAAAAACTTACTGACACACATCATGTTAAATAATGACAGCCCTCATTTCCATCTGTTTTAACACCCCCTACTTTTGTCTTAAAACAATAGTCATGGAAATTATCGAACAATACCATTACGTTTCAGCAGTAACAATTGCACGTATATTTCTGGGGATTCTTTTTCTCTTTCAAGGCTATGATGCGGTGGTCAAAATCGGAATGAAAAATGTAATTGATGCTTACCAGAAACGATTCGCTGTGAAAGGCATACCACGATCCCTGACTTCAATTGCAGCACTATTCACTTCTTACACAGAATTAATTTGTGGCGCACTACTGATCTTCGGGTTATTTGAATTCATAATTCTGTATCTCCTCGGATTAAACCTCATCATTGCAGGAATTGGCTTTGGAATAAATGAACCGCTTTGGGATACACGTCACGTATTCCCAAGATTGGTATTGCTCCTGCTTCTTTTAATGACTCCTCCCGAATGGCATAGTTTCTCACTAGATCATATATTCTTTAAATCATAAAACTCTGAAATCATGAAAAAAATACTCGTACCAACAGATTTTTCAAAGCTATCTGACAATGCCCTGGACTATGCAGTGCAACTGGCTAAAAAAACCGAGACGGAACTCGTCTTACTACATGCTTATCCCATACCTGTGTTTGTAGAAAATTCGATTCTTACAACCACAGAACAATACCTGAAAAAAGAAGCTCTGGATAACCTGGAAAAGCTAAAAAAGTCTATTGAAAAATCCAATTCTGATTTAAAAATAAGTTACACCACCATTGGGGGAAACCCGGTAGACGTCATTTCCTCCTATGCTAAAAAGCAATATGTAGATCTCATTGTAATAGGAGCTCAGGGAACCGGTTACCTGCAGGAAAAAATATTGGGGAGTACGGCGTCAACACTGATTCGGAAAACAACAATACCCATCATGATTATTGACAAACAAGTGAGATTCAGAGTGCCTAAAAAAATAGTACTGGCAGTTGACTTTACTGAAACCGATGATTCCCTTGTTCTGAAACCTCTTAAAGAGCTTGCTTCAACATTCAAATCGCATATTTGTATCCTGAATGTATTCACTGAAGCACAAATTATCCCAACATTTGGAGAAATTGCTGAAAGTTTCCGGATAGAAAAGTCATTGAAACAAACATACCATACTTTTTTTGAAGTGGAACATCCGGACATTGTCAATGGGATTAATGATTTTGTCAAGAAACATGACATTGATCTGGTGACGATGATATCCCGGAAACATTCTCTGATAGGGCGCTTGTTCCGGGAACCGTTGACAAAAGCCATGAGCTTCCACAATCTCACTCCTTTATTAATTCTCCATGAATAAACCAACTTCATATCTAATGAAAGTAATTATTAACGACCAGCAAAGTATTTCGCAGATACGTGATTCATTTAACCAGGTTTTCCCTTTTCTGAAGTTGGAATTTTTTTCAAAAAGACACGAATCCGGGCAGGCTACGTCTCTCCAGTTTTTAATTCGTAAGGATGTACTTCTCAAAGATTGCCGCACGATCCATAATTCCGGTGAAATTGTTATTTCTCCTGATATGAAAGTCAATGAACTGGAACAGCTTTTATGGAACAAATATGGATTGGGCCTGCAAGTATTCCGAAAATCCGGAAAGGTTTGGCTGGAAACAGTTTTAACGGATACGTGGACATTAGCGGAACAAAATCAAGAAGGGGAATTCCTGAGTAAAGGAATTGAGCCGGATAAACCTGAATATTATTAGAAGCAATACCGAATGAACTACCTGTATGTTTAACCTTAAAAATAAGTTATGAAACCAGTAAAAACATCTAAAAACGAAGAATTAGCCGTACCGGACTGGTCCGGTTTCTTTACGGATCGTTTTTTTTCGAACCAATGGCCGTTTCATGGAGCAGATTTGTTTCCGGCTGTGAACATCAAAGAAAGTGATGAAGCTTTTCACGCCGAATTGGCAGTTCCAGGTTTTTCTAAAAAAGACTTTAAGATCGATGTCGAAGGGGCTTATCTTACCATTAGTGCCGATAAAGAACGTGAAACAACTAAATCGAATGAACGGTACACAAAGAAGGAATTCGAAAGAAAATCTTTCTCACGTACATTCAACCTGCCTCAAAACGTGGAAGAAGACAAAATCGAAGCTGTTTACCAGGAGGGTATTCTTCAACTGACTATCCCCAAAAAGAAAAAAAGTAAACCAACTCTTAAGAAAAAGATCCAGGTTTCCTGAATTCATAACTGTCCGGTAGAACCCGGGCAGTTTTCAACTAAAAAAGCCGTATGCAATTCTTACCCTTGTTTATTATTCTCGCGCTTATTGCTGAAATCCTGGGTACAGTCGGCGGTTTCGGATCATCCATGTTTTTTGTTCCGATAGCCGGTTATTTTTTCGATTTTCATTCCGTTCTGGGTATTACCGCACTTTTTCATTTATCCAGCAATGTTTCAAAAATTGCACTTTTCAGAAAGGGTTTTGATAAAAAGCTGGTTCTAACGATTGGGATTCCGGCAATTCTTTTCGTGATTGCAGGTGCTTTCTTAAGTCGCTTTGTAAACGGATCACTGCTTCAGATCATTCTATCCATTTTTCTTATCGTTCTGAGCTTGCTGCTCATGGTGTATAAAAACCTACAGCTGAAACCAACAACTACCAACTCCATTGCGGGCGGAGCATTATCCGGCCTAACTACTGGTCTTCTAGGAACCGGCGGAGCTATTCGGGGTTTGACATTGGCAGCTTTCAATCTCGACAAAGAACGTTTCATCGCCACCTCTGCCATTATTGATCTGGGTATTGATTTGAGCAGAAGTATCGTCTACTTTTCCAATGGATACATGCACAAACACGATTACTACCTGATACCGATCTTATTGGTAGTTGGCATTACCGGAACATTCATCGGTAAAAAACTATTGACCCGGTTTTCGGAAATCCAATTCAAATATGCTGTACTCATCCTGGTAGTTGTTACCGGAACAATGACTCTGATAAATAGCCTTAAACATATCTGAATACTGATGGAAATCATATCGTGAAGAGATACTGGTCATTCGATTTGAACAGGTAGTATCATAGTTTTGTTTTACAACACTAAAACGACTGTTATGAAACAACTTCGGATCATCCGGAAACTTTCTCTGATTATTTCAGCGCTAATCTGTCTGACGAGTTGGCAAGGTTTCATTTCACCGGGAATTTATGCGAAAGAAACAGAACTGTGGGCAGCCCAGGCAACCGGACAGGATCTGATCAACCTCTGTGTCATTCCATTTTATCTGCTCTGCGGTTTACTTATTAACCTGAAGAAAAATTATTTTGGTTTAATCTGGGCCGGAATCAGCTGTTACTTTATTTATACGTTCCTCATCTACTGTTTTGATATACAGTTCAACCGGATGTTTTTGTTTTATGTGCTCATCCTTGGATTAACAACCTATTCCCTTTTCTTTTTCCTTTATTCTTACAAAAAGAAATTTCATGCTTCGAAAGTACATTCCTTCCTGTATCTGGTAACCGGGGGGTATTTTATTTTCATTTCGGTATTGTTTTTAGGAGCATGGCTTTCCGTTATTTTACCTGCAAATTTATTAAATACAACTCCCGGCGATTTAGAACAACTTCCAACCAACCCGGTTCATGTACTTGATCTGTCTTTTGTGTTACCCGGAATTTTCATAGGTGGAATTCTATTGATCAAAAAGAAAAAAACCGGCTATTTTCTCGCTCCTGTGATCCTGACTTTTTCATTACTGATGCAGTTGACTATTGGTATACTTATGTTATTTTTAGGTCAGTATGGCCGGAACAATCCCGTCGAACTCATCTGGTTCATTTTTATCCTGGCTTTTATTAGCCTGATCCTTCTTGTATATCATCTCCGAAACAATCGTGCCGACTTATGAATAATGAATTTACAGTTACAAAAGCATCTGGGGAAAAAAGCCCGTTTTCAGAAGAGAAAGTTCGCAAATCCCTGCTCAGATCCGGAGCAGACAATGAACAAATTGACTTCATCCTGGAGGAAATCAGGAACCAGTTTTACGATGGTATGACAACCCGGAACATTTATAAAATTGCATTTGCCCTGCTCAAATCAGGCTCACGGCATCAGGCGGCCAGGTATCATTTGAAGTATGCGATCATGGAACTCGGTCCTTCCGGCTTTCCTTTTGAAAAGTACATTGCAGAATTATTCAAAAAAGAAGGGTACAAAACGCAGACAGGTCAGATTTTTCAGGGAAAATGTGTTACACATGAAATAGATGTCGTTGCCGAAAAAGACAGGAATCAACTGCTGATAGAATGCAAATACCATAATCAGTCAGGCATATCCTGTAATGTGAAAATCCCTTTATACATTCATGCCAGATTTAACGATATAGAAGCACATCTGCTCCAAAAAGGAAGCCACGGCGCAAAACAACGGAAAGGCTGGATTGTTACAAACACCCGTTTCACTTCAGATGCCATACAATACGCAGGTTGCTCAGGTTTAAAGCTTTTAGGATGGGATCATCCGTTTGGAAATGGTTTAAAGGACCAGATCGATCACCACCGGCTTTATCCGATTACTTGCCTGACATCACTTACAGCAGCTGAAAAACAAAAATTACTGGGGTTCGAAGTGGTATTATGCAGTGAACTATTAAAAAAAGCCGAATTACTCAAATCCATCGGAATAAAATCAACCCGGGCCGCAACTGTCCTGAATGAAGTAAACAACCTTTGCAATCACACCATTACCAATCAATAACGAAGATTCATTGAATAAACTATTAAACATGGAAACGAACTTAACAATACACTTTTTGGGAGCGGCTTCAACCGTTACCGGGTCTAAATACCTGATAGAATTATCCGGAAAAAAAATACTGATCGACTGCGGATTATTCCAGGGTTTAAAAGCATTACGTCTGCTCAATTGGGAATCTTTGCCATTTGATGTTTCGACACTCGATGCAGTCATTCTAACACACGGACACCTGGATCATGTCGGATATCTTCCGTTATTGGTAAAACAGGGTTTCAAAGGTAAAATCCATGCTACCGGACCTACTATTGAAATCACAAAACTAATCCTGTTGGATAGTGCCAAAATACAGGAAGAAGATGCTGAAAATGCGAATCGCTTCGGATACAGTAAACATCATCCTGCCAAACCACTTTATACCACTAAAGAAGCAGAATCTGTTTTCGGTCTGTTTCAATTAGAGACAATCGACAATTGGATCAGATTTTCCGATTTTTTTTCGGTTCGTTTTCGTTACAACGGACACATTGTCGGTGCCACATTTATTGAACTCAGAGCAGCTGATAAACTCCTGGTATTTTCAGGAGATATCGGCAGACAAGAAGACCCCTTATTATTTCCACCTCAGAAACCTGAAAAGGCAGATGTTTTAGTGATCGAATCCACTTACGGCGGACGACTGCACCCCCGCAATCCTGAAATTCATCTCGCAGAAGCGATCAATCAGGCAGCGACTAAAAAGGGGACGATCCTCATTCCCGTTTTTGCTGTCGAACGAGCTCAATTACTGATGTTTTACATCTGGAAACTGAAGAGTGAGCATCTAATTCCTGATTTACCCGTTTACATGGACAGCCCAATGGGACAAAACGTTTTGCAAATTTTCAACAAACATCACTCCTGGCATAAATTATCTCCTTCGGAGTCAAAACAAATCCTGAAGGAAATCAAAGCAATCAGCAAGCAAGAAGAGACCATAAAACTTGCCGAAAGCAATCAGCCAAAAATCATACTCGCAGCTTCAGGAATGGCAACAGGCGGAAGAGTTCTGACTTATTTCGAGCATTACCTGGGCCAAAAAACAGCAACTATTCTGATGGTTGGCTATCAGGGCGAGGGCACGCGCGGACGCGCATTGCTCGATGGTGCGAAGGAAGTAAAAATGCGTGGAAAATCCTGGACCGTACATGCAACTTGCACCCTGGTGGAAGGATTATCGGCACATGCCGATCAAAACGAACTGGTGAACTGGTTGAGTGAATTGGAAGAAAGCCCGGAAAAACTGTTTATTACTCATGGTGAGCAAGAAAGTTCTGCTGCCTTAAAGAAGAAATTAAAGGATGTTTATGGATATGACAGCATTATTCCCGAATTAAATGCGTCATATTGTATTCCTGTTAACATTCCTGAGGATGAAAAAGCAGTTAATCATGAAAGGTGAATGTTCATTCCGATCATAAGAATTACACTGTTTGTTACTTCTTGTTTCCTCTCAGTGAATCCATAATTGAAAAGAACATACCATAAAAACAGTTTTAAACTGTAAATTTAAGATGACAAGAGCTCAGTAATAACGGATCTACGCGTATGGATTATATCGATTATTATCACATTTTAGGGGTTGATAAGCATGCAACTGCCGATGACATCAAAAAGGCTTACCGGAAATTAGCACGTAAACACCATCCGGATTTAAATCCGAACAATCCGGAAGCGGGAAAACTATTTCAGCAGATCAACGAAGCAAATGAAGTATTGGGTGATCCTGAAAACAGGAAGAAATACGATCAGTACGGAAAAGACTGGAAACATGCCGATCAATTTGAACAAACCCGTAAACAACGGACAGCATCCGGTGCACATGGTCCAGAAAATCCGTTTGGAGGCTCCGGCAATCCATTTGGCAATGATGAATACTATTCCAGTGGCGATGACGGCGACTACTCTGATTTCTTTGCTTCCATGTTTGGAAATCGCGGAAGCAGCAGACAGGTGAAGTTTAAAGGACAGGATTTTCGCGCATCTGTGCAGCTTAGCTTAACGGAAGCCTATAAAACACAACAGCAAACATTTACGGTTAATGGAAAAAGCATCCGGATAACCGTACCTGCCGGGATTGAAAATGGTCAGGAAATAAAACTTACGGGATATGGAGCTCCGGGCGCAAATGGCGGACCAAACGGCGACTTATATATCACCTTTGAAATCAAAAATAACACGGCGTTTACCCGTAAGGGCAACGATCTTTATACTACCGTACCATTGGATCTCTATAAATCCGTATTGGGTGGAGAAGAAATTATTGATACATTAAACGGAAAAGTTAAAATGGCAATAACTCCCGAAACTCAAAATGGCAGCAAAGTGCGATTAAAAGGAAAAGGGTTTCCGGTGTATAAAAAAGAGGGTGAGTTCGGAGATCTTTATGTGACCTATCAGATACAAATCCCAACGGGTTTGACGGCAAAAGAAAAAGAATTATTCGGGCAGCTTTCCCGGGAACGTAAAACAAATTAACATGGAAAAGACAAACAGTATATCCATCGAACAGTGTTGTATGTACTACAACATTGAAACTTCATTCGTGCAACAATTGAATGAATATGGTTTAATTGAGTTGAGCCGTTCCGATGAAACAATGTATATTGCGTTTGAACAGCTATCCGATCTCGAAAAATACATGCACATGCATTTCGAACTGGAAATCAACATGGAGGGATTGGAAACCATTAAACATTTATTGGACAGGGTTCATCACCTTCAGAAAGAAATAAACAGGTTAAAAGGGGAATCCGAATAGGTTCCGAAGTATACACATATGAATAACGAATAAAATGAATGTAGAAGTTTACTTAGAGGAGCATGCACACCATTTTTTGTTGGGTGTTAAAACCGAATATAACGGAGATAAAGAGGCAGCCGGTATCATTCAAAAATATATCCGGGAAGGAAAAATCAGTGATGAGGAAGAACATGTTTTGAAAACCCAATTAGCTGATTCACTAAAAATAGTTGGTATCGGTGTTCCTTTCGCACTCATTCCGGGTGCTTCTATCCTGATGCCGATACTGATAAAAGTGGCTGATAAACACCACATACAGTTGATGCCTTCAGCGTTTATTGATCCGGAGAATCAATAAAATCGACCCTTTAATAGTTCATCGCACAAATCTATCGGTTCTTTTTAGTACCAAAATGGTTTGTTAATCCACGCTAACTCCTGCTTCACTCAAAAGTCCGGGTATTTTTAAGAAGGCAACTCATCTGTTTCTTAAACGTTATATGGAAAAATGCTTCCTTTTAAAAGACTTACTTTAGTCAAATGATAAATCAACTTCCATGAAATTCTGCCTGTTACTGCTTTCACTTTCATTTATACTCTCCTTAAAAGCACAGGATCCGGAAAAAAGTACCATCATCGGTAGTCCAACAACTTACGAGTTGGGCGGAAATCTTGTTGCTGATAATACAGGAAACACCTATCTGGGTGGTAAAATGGGCAACAAGGCACTTATTGTAAAACAAGATCCGCTGCACCAAACTATTTGGTCAAAAACGATCACGTTTGTTCCGATGGCGAGCAACTCCGTATATCTTGGATTCCTGGATCTCCTGGGAGACACATTATTCGGTTGTGGAGATATTGAAGGAGCAATCGGGGGCGGAACACTTGGAACTTTTTATTTCAAAATGAATGCTCAGACCGGTTCGATTTACTGGTGTAAGTATGAATTTAGCTCAGAAGGTTATCTCTCTTCGATGCGTTACGCCAATGGAAAATACTTTCTGGTAGGCGGATCACTAATTTCCGGAATGATCCACGGAAATGTACAGGCCGTATCCTCTCAAACAGGAGATATCATTTGGCAAAGTCCCTTATTGCAATTCACCTACCCTATTGCGGGAGCTAATAACCGGACACTTTTTACAAGTGCAACGGAAATGCGCAATGGAAAGATGTTTATTACCGGAACGCATAGAACCAATTCTCAGACGGCTTATCCGGAAATGCCTGTTTTAGTTGGAATCAACGAATTTGGAACGGTCTTTTTGGAGCGACGTATACCTCTTCCGTTTCTTCCGAATGCTGTCACAAGTTTCCAGGGAGGCAGGATTGAATACGATATGAATGATAACATCATACTGGCTTCTTTTAACAATGGACCGATGAGTACACAGAATGACCCCAATGTGGTACTGACAAAACTGGACCTCCTCGGAAATGTTTTATTTTCCAAAGAATATGAAATTGCAGGTGATGGACAGATTCATGTACACGGTCTGAATGAGACCACCGATAGTTATGTGCTATGCGGACAAATAAACAGCAGTTTCAACGGGTTATACGTGCTCAAACTGAATAAAAACGGAGTGGCCCAAAAATGTGTCGGGATTCAGAAACCAAACATCTATTACGGTGGTGCTTCATCAAATAATGCTTATGGGAATAGTGATTTCAGAAACAATACACATTATTTTGTAGCTTCTGAAATATTTCTCCCTGGAAATGACTGCAATGCGAGTGAGATTATTCTCAACGAAGATCTCACTACCATCGAAGATTGTTCCGAATTGAGTGAATTACCTGTCATCGTAACGAACCTGGCAACTCAGCCGGAGCCTTTGCAGCTAACGAACATTCCGGTTGGGATTAATTATTTCGACGGTATTATCCTGGAAGATCTGGATTTGTATACTCCCTGCGACAGTCTTTCACTGGACCTGGTACAAATTTCCAATTGTCAATCTTCCTTTATTGCAAATGTAAGCGGTTTTCAAGCTCCGACCTTTTATTGGTCTGACGGGAGTATTTCTTCTTCCAATACATTTTCTACCACTAGTTTGGACACCCTCATCGTACGTGTTTTAGATATCAGATGCTGCGAGTTGACTGACACGATTGTTCCGGTTTCACTGGCTTCGAATATGGCTATGAGTCTGGGAAATGATACGACACTTTGTATTCAACAGGGAACAGGCTTCACAGTAACTCCTGTTGTTACAAATCCACTTGGAACTGTGAGCTATCTCTGGAACAACAATTCAACCGGGTCATCGCTCTCCGTTACAAGTTCCGGGATCTATTGGTTGGAAGTTTCGGACGATTGTAAAACAATCCGGGATTCCATACAAATCACCCTGCATTTGTTTCCTGAAATTACGGGTATCCGTGATACCGCTGTTTGTGAGGATTTGTTCCCTCTTTATCTGAATGCAGGAGTAACTCCGGGAACTTCGGTCGTATGGGATAACGGGCTTACAACAACTGACAGAACTATCGGAGCACCGGGAACTTATACCCTTCAGGCAACAAATCTATGTGGCACAACGGATACGTCGATTGTTGTGACACAAATCAATTTACCCGATGTTTCCCTCATTGCAGCAATAGACAGTTGTTTACATACTGGTGAAAGCATTCCCTTAATTCCACTTTTCACGGATGTGACTTCCGTCGTCTGGTCAAATGGAACCACGGGCAATCAACTTTTTGTTTCACAAAGCGGAATATACACTGTTTATGGTTCGAATGTCTGCGGAGTTGATTCTGCTTCCTGTACCGTAATCGTTCGTGAATTTCCGGAATTGCATTTGCCGGCCATATTGGATACCTGTTTCGAAATCGGAGTAGGATTTCTCTATACAGCACAGGGAAATTCAGGAACTTACTCCTGGAATTCAGGTTCACAAACAGCTACTGAACTAATCACACAGGAAGGATTATACATTTGTACGCTAACAAATCAATGCGGAACCACCAGCGACTCTATGACGGTGACCAAAATGGCCGATATTGAATTATACTTTCCAAACGATTCAATCCAGGTCTGTGCCCAACAGATTTCAATGAATCTCCTCCAAATTGAAACAAATTACACCGTTGAATTATTTTATCCCTGGACGCATCAGCCAGTCGGATCAAGTCTGAATAAATCAGGATGGTACGATATTCGGGCGTTTAATGCCTGTTATGAACTATGGGATTCGATTTATATTGATCTGGGAAATGATCAAGCCATTTTTATACCGAATTCATTCACTCCAAATGGTGACGGAATCAATGATCACCTGGAGTTCACCGAAATGAATGTCACCGTGAGCAGTCTCCGGATTTTCAATCGTTGGGGCGAAGAAATATTTCAATTAACTGAAAATAGTAGCCAGCAGGAAAGCACAAAAAAATTCTGGGATGGTCATTATCAAGGGAAACCAAGTCCGGAAGGTATTTATTCGGTTCAAATTATTTATACCAACTGCTTTGGTATACCTGCTCAATTCAACGGGCATGTGAACCTGATAAAATAGTCCGGAGTACAATCCGGATTATTCGGATATGCTTACAATTTAAAGAACTTACCTGTTGACGTACCTGACTCAGTGATTGCAGAAACGATGTACATTCCGGAATGTAATTCGACAATGGAAATTTCCTGGTTGCCCGTTACTTCTTTGACTAACCTTCCGTTACAATCCAGAATTTCGATCTTTTTTACCGGTAAATCCGTATGAATAGAAATAAAAGTAGATGAAGGATTGGGGAAAATTTGAAGCTGAAAACGGTCTTGAATGGTTTCGATTGAAAGTTCTCCATTCATCTCACCTGAAGTGAGTATTGCCCCGCGTTCGCCGACTATCCAGCCATGTGTGGGATCGGTGAACTGTAAATCGTATAAAAACCGGATTTCAGGAGCACAATCCAGAGGAAGCCAGGTTGCTCCACCATCGGTTGTTTGATAAATCGAAGGAGTAAATCCGGTTGCCCAGCCTGTCTGAGTATCTAAAAAATGAACTGCATTCAGGTTAAATAGTTCACCACCGAAGTTCACCGGTTGTGGTTCCCAATGTATTCCGCCGTCCGTGGTATTCAAAATGATTGAATTGTCCCCTACTGCCCATCCGGTGGTTTGATTGACAAAATACACATCTTCCAACGAACCATTTGCAGCACTTGAAATGGAATTCCAGGTAATTCCTCCGTCAACAGAGTGTAAAATAAGTCCTTGTTCGCCGACAATCCATCCATTCAGTACATCAACAAAGAAAACCGCATTCAGTGTAACGGATGTATTGGATGTTTGAATGCTCCAGCTTTGTCCTCCATTTACAGTATTCAGAATAACCCCATTGGAGCCCACCGTCCAAGCTGTCAGCGCGTTCACAAATTGAATATCCCTTAAGTATTCATTGGAACCTGTGTGTTGCAGCTGCCAGCTTGTTCCGCCATCAGTTGTGAACAAAACAGAATCAGGCATATTACCAACAATCCAGGCGTTGGTGCTGTTTAATGCAAATACATCATTCAAATCGGAGTTTGTGCCGGCAACTTGTATTTCCCAATGTTGACCACTATTCGTTGTTCGCAACACTGTTCCGCCGGCTCCAACGGAGTATCCGTTTACATCATCAGAAAAACTAACGGAATACAAATCAGCTTCAGAGACCGGATTTAGTTCATTCGTAAACGAATTGGCTCCGTCAGTTGTTTGTAATAGCTGATTTCCAATAATGAAAGCCTTATTCGGGTCAAATCCAAATACCTTGTTACCAACTACTGTTTTTTTCGTCCAGGATGCTCCGCCATCGGTTGTAATGATCACGCATTCATAAATCGGGCTAATGGCCCAACCCAAACTGGAATCTAAAAACTGGCAGTCCGATGTGAAAATCAAAGTCGTGCCTACTACCGATCTACTCGACTGATTGATTGTCCAATTTGTGCCTGCATTCGTTGTATGAATTAAACCGCTTACGCCCGACATCCAAACTTCGTTTGAATCAATGATACAGATATCCAGGATGTTTTCAGAAACACCACTTGCTTGTGTAACCCAATTGACTCCGCCGTCCGTGGTGTATTTCACTCCGCCAAAAGGAGCAATCTGCCACCCTTTTCGCTCATTGGCAAAAGCAAAAGTGGTTGAAATAGATGTATTTTTCAATTCCCATGTGTTACCACCATTTGTTGTTAACAGCAATCCGCCTTCGCAGCCAACGAACCAAACCGTGGAAGAAACCATGTTCATGCTCGCAATATGGTTGTAATTCAAGACCGGAAAAAACGACCAGGTATTACCTCCGTTAACCGTATGATACAACTTTCCTTCACCAAGGATCCAGCCCTCGTTCACATTCAAAAAATGCACTTCAGAAATGTTTTCACAGATTCCTGCATTCAACTTGCTCCAGGTTCCGCCTCCATCTTCTGTTTTTAAGAGTGTTCCGACATCCCCGACTACCCAGCCAACTGATGGAGAAACAAATTGAATGTCATTGAATCGTTCACCGGTTAAATGGGGGTTTTGCCACGAAAGTTGAGCGGTTATTTGAAAAACACTGAACAGAAGAGCAGTTACAAGGAGGAGTTTTTTCATAAGTACCCGAAAGATATCGAAAGAACCTTGCGTAACCTAATCATAGGGATCAGCATTTAGTAAAGTGTAAAGATTGGAATGTGAATAACGCTTGTAAATAGCAATTGATTCAGAGGGGTGAAATATCCGGAAGTAAACAGGATTCATTCTCACTTACTTTTTCTAATTTCATAGAGTGAATGATTCATGTGGACAAGGCATTACACTGATCCCGGAAAAACAGAAAATCAAAAGCGGTACGATGGAATATTATTTCAAAGACATGGATTCTCCGGTTGGTAGAATACGACTCATTGCAAGCGAAAAAGGGCTTTCAGCACTCCTTTGGGAAAAGGACGATCCCAAACGAATCAAGATTCCGGCTTATTCGGAAAAAGCAGATCATCCTGTTTTGATCGAAACGGAAAAACAACTGAACGAATATTTCGCCGGCAAACGGGAATCCTTCTCTCTTCCACTGCATTTTATCGGAACCGAATTTCAACAAAAAGTCTGGGAAGCACTTTTATCTATTCCATTCGGGGAAACAAGAACTTACGGACAAATAGCCAAACAGCTCAATAATCCGCAATCACAGCAAGCTGTTGGCAATGCAAACCACAAGAATCCGATAGCAATTATTGCTCCTTGCCACCGTGTTATCGGTGCATCAGGAAAATTAGTCGGGTTTGCAGGAGGTCTAAAAAACAAGGAGATTCTTTTGAAAATTGAAGGTTACGGTGGAAACCAAATGAGCCTTTGGGATGATGAACTATAAGTCGTTAAATACCTCTCATTCAAATGATACAGACATTTTCCGAAAACAACTTTGAAGAAATTTGTGATGCTTTAAGCGAAAAAGACCAGCATCTCAAAAGTGTTATTGACGTGTACGGATATCCACCGATGTGGACACGGGAAAACTCTTTCAAAACACTCGTGCACATTATCCTGGAACAACAGGTTTCTTTAGCTTCAGCGTTGTCTGCACTCAACAAATTTGAGGAAAGATTGGGTGAAATTACTCCCGAAAATGCGCTTCTTCTAACAGATGAGGAATACAAACAATGTCAGTTTAGCCGGCAGAAAACAAGTTACACACGTTTTTTGGCCCAGGCACTCATTGAAAAACGAATCGTTTTGGAGGAGTTGGAAAAATTGCCGAATGAACAGGTTCGTGAACTCCTCGTTACATTAAAAGGAATCGGCAACTGGACGGTAGATGTGTATTTGATGTTTGCACTTCGCCGCACTGATTTATTTCCAATCGGTGATCTGGCAGCTGTAAACGCCTATAAACATCTAAAAGAATTCCCGAAAGAATACACCAAAGAATCCATTCTGGAAGATGCTGAGCAATGGAAACCCAACAGAACAATCGCCACAATGATACTGTGGCATTTTTACTTATCAAACAGGAAGAAAACACCTTCTTCTCTCTTATAAAACTCATTACTTGTTCCGGTTACCGGGATTATTCCCATAAGGAAAAGCAATCAAAACTATCTGATAAAGCATATTTAACACAAGGAAATAAAAAAAATTAGCATATTGTTGTCGCGATTACTATATTTGCAACAACAATAAATAGAAGATGCTATGAGAAAATTAGATTTTGCTTCTCTCCAGGTAAGAGATTTAAACGCTTCAAAAGATTTTTACACCAATCAATTGGGTTTTGAAGTATCTGAAATGTCAAATCCGTATGCGTACGTTTTTAAATTCAACAAGGGCGAGGCGAGTTTTGCCATTCGAACTCCCATGAGTGATCTCGAAGGAAAAGAATTGGGACTTGGCGTTTCTCTTTGGTTTGCAATTGACGAAAAAATAGAAGATTTACAGAACAGGCTTACTGAAATGAATGTAACGCTTCTGGGACCAATCGCTGATACACCTTTCGGTAAAGCACTTTCCACAAAAGATCCTGACGGTTATACGATTACATTTTTGCAAACGAATTAATCACCGGTTATGAATACCAGAGAAACGAAATACTGGATAATCGTTGCTTCAAAAGATCACGTAAAATCGGGTGTAGCGGGCGGATTTGCCCAGGCTTGTCATGGAAAAGCAGCTCCGTTGAAACGAATGCGCAAAGGTGATTTTATCATCTATTATTCAGGGAAACAAACCATGGGAAAGACTGAAATTTGTCAGCAGTTTACCGCTATCGGAAAAGTAACCGACGATGAAACAGCTCAGATACAAGTCTCGGAAGATTTTTGTCCGTCGAGACGAAACATTGAATTTCTGCCGGGCAAGGATGTTTCTATTTTGCCTTTCATTGACGAATTGGAGTTCATTCAAAACAAAAAAAGTTGGGGTTATCCGTTTCGTTTTGGTTTCTTTGAAATCAAACAACACGATTTCAACCTGATTTCATCACAAATGCTTCAAAAGGAATATGTCTGAAAAAATTGAATTTCATTTTAAAAGTCCGGATGACAGTCCGGGTTACCTGCTCGGGCAACTCATGATTCTCTGGCAGCGGAAACAAAAACGGGTGTTGGATCCACTGGATTTGACTCAAACTCAATTTGTGCTGCTGGCGGCTTTAGCATGGCTTTCACGGGAAAGTGATGCCGTAACACAAATTGATATTGCCAATCAGGGAAATGCCGATAGAATGATGGTGTCCAAAGTGTTAAGAACACTGGAAGACAAAAAGTTCATCACCCGTCACGAACATCCCACAGATACCCGGGCGAAAACCATCCGGTTTACAAAGGAAGGTGAAACAGTATTTCGGAAAGCACTGATCAGCATCGAAAATGCAGATGTGGAATTTTTCGCAGAACTGGGCTCCGATCTCCCCTTTTTCAATTCCAGCATTGTAAAATTGATTGCAGCAAATAAATAATTAGCAAAACCCGGAACCTTGTCAGGAATATCAATGGCTCGTCCGGGAATTCAGGTGATTTCTCAAAAAGCACACCGAATGCTTACACCGGTATTTCCATTTATAACAAAAAAAGGAGGTTGTCTAAAATTAGACAACCTCCTTCGAAAGATTAGATCATACTAGTTTACCAATGAAACATTCACGGCATTTAGTCCGTTTCTTCCATTTTCGGTATCGTAAGTAACACTGTCATTTTCTTTGATGTCCTGGTTTAAACCTGTAGCATGTACAAATATATCCTGTTCGTTTTCTCCTTTAATAAATCCGAAGCCTTTTGCATCGTTGAAGAATTTTACTGTTCCTTTATTCATATTCGTTGTTTTTTTGTCCCTTTTAATCCGGGACTGTAACTAGATTGAATTCTTAGCCGTATGTACCTCGCACGGATCTTTTACGGAAAACGTTGAATTAATTGGATTGTAAAAATGATTTTACAGTCTGATTGAGATAACAATCTTCTATTGAATTAGGTGAAAGGTACAACTAAATTCCTTGGTTTCAACTATTTATTTTATGTCTTGTACGAAAATTTAGAGAACGGCATCAGAAATCCTTCACCCTCTTCGCTTCCAGGTTTCACCGGGACTGCGTTTCAACGATTATCCAGAGTCATTTGTCTAATCATCGAAGAGAAACAAAAACCAGGAAACTTCTGTGCTGTTTTATTGGTAAAAATACGCATAGACATCCCGCAGTGGCGGGACAAGTTGTATCTATTAGCCCAGCAGCAGCAAGGGATTTGTACATTTTTTTGTTTCAACTAAATCCTGCTCTTTGCGTTTAAGTATGAATTTGATTGAACAAATGCTAAGACGCAAAACCTTACATCGCTTTATCCCGAAGAAATCACCATCCTTTTTTTTCATAAAATCCACCGAACCGTTTAACGGATATTGGAGAAACTTTCTCCATTAATTATTTCGAGCGCTTTCTTTTCAGCATCCTCTGATTTCACCTCAATATCCGGAGATACGCCCACTTTGTCTAAACGAACGCCGTCATGAGTATAAAAATCCGCTATGGGAAGCATCAGCATGTATTTCCCCGATACCACAAATGGAGATGCAGCCAGCATACCACCATATGTTTTTTCACCGATAATGATCGCTTTCTTACTGCTTTTCAGCGCATAAACAATCGGTTCGCAAGTACTGGCTGTGTAGCCATTGGTCAAAATGTAAATCTTTCCGGTGAATACCGGATTGGTTGGCTTTTTAAAAATGAGTTTGACTCCGGGTGATATTTTTAACTCATTCCCGAATTCGCTGGTACTTTTGGGCTGAAGCTCAGGTAGCACAGTGAATAATTCGGGCTGAAAACCGGAGTATGCTAATTTATTCGTCGGGAAATAACCAA
>NZ_JASLCN010000122.1 GCF_030151805.1 Fluviicola sp. | reverse complement strand
CATTCGAATCTTTTGTTTTCCGCACCATCTTCCAACGATATCTGCACTTTGAGGAACCAAAGGACCAAAGATCAAGTCCATATCCTTCATTTCAGGAGTGTTCAGAACTCTCATAATTCCTACGGAATCCATCGGTAAGTCAATGACTTTGATGGTTGCATCAAAACCTAGTTTCTCCAGTGAATCGGCAGCCAATTCAACTCCCATGTAAAATTCTGTTGCCAGGTTCTTTAATCCAGAGTTCCCTTTATCATTTAAGCCGAAGCTGAGCAAAACGGCAATATTGTACTTCGTTTTTGCTTTGAAAATCAATTCCTGATCCACTTTGCGGGCATCCTCTTTCGGTTGTACCTCGCGCACCTGAACCTGTTTCACATTTTCCTTTTTCAAGGGAATTTTCAAAATATCTCCCGATTTAATGTTGGTTGATTTCAGGTTGTTGAATTTTTGCAAATCATTTACCGGAACCATGAAGCGCTTTGAAAGCGTATACAAGGTTTCGCTGTTCTTTACTTCGTAAACCAAAACCGTATCCGTAAAAGTAACAGACGGAGTACTGACAGCAGGTTTCTCAACCGGTTTTACCGTTGGATTTGCCTGTTCACTCGTCGGAGCAATGATCACTTTCAAGACCTGCCCTACTTTCAATCCTTTGTCAATTCCGGGATTGTATTTCAACAAATCATCAACCGAACAATTGTATTTCTTGGCGATCGAAAAGGCTGTTTCACCTTTTTCAACCGTATGTTCACGCACAATCGTACCGCTCAGAACTTTCATATCTGCTCCGCCAAGCGGAATCAAATAACGGAATCCTTCTTTCACCCCCTTTTCAATTCCGGGATTTGCAGCAACGATATCATCTACCGGAACATTGTATGTCGTATGAATTCCCCACAGGGTATTTCCAGCCTGCGCAACGTGAACCGCATACTTCTTTCCGTTGGAATATTCATATACCCAATCTTTGGTATCCGTTTGTGCAAACAGTCCGTTTGAAAAAGTCAGTATACAGGTTAAAAAGAAGTATTTCATATCATTCAAATATATTTTGTACGAGAACGTTTTTTCCGTGTAAAGAAATTAAATCTGTTCAAAGGTTCAAAAAGTTTAAAGGGTTCAGTTTGAACTTTTGAACTCTTTCATCCCTTTAAACTATCTCGAAAACACTCATCCGGTTCAAGATTCATTATCATTTATATTTCCGTACACTACTTACAATTCGTTCGAATCAATTCAAGAGTTGTGCCAGAATGAGCTTATTCCCATTCGATTGTTGCCGGCGGCTTCGAACTGATATCGTATGTTACGCGATTGATTCCTTTCACCTGGTTGATGATCTTGTTTGAAATCAATGCTAAAAACTCATACGGTAAATGACACCAGTCAGCCGTCATTCCGTCCGTAGAACTTACCGCTCGAAGTGCCACTGCATTTTCATAGGTTCTTTCGTCTCCCATAACACCAACAGACTGGATCGGTAAGAAAATTGCTCCTGCCTGCCAAACGTCGTTATACAAGCCGTGTTCTTTTAGTCCGTCGATGAAAATGGCATCTACTTCCTGCAAAATGCGCACTTTTTCTGCCGTCACTTCGCCCAAAATGCGAATTCCCAAACCTGGTCCAGGGAACGGGTGTCGGTTCAAAATTGCTGCCGGCAGATCCAACGATCTTCCTACTCGTCTTACTTCGTCTTTGAACAACAATCTCAAAGGTTCCACGACCTGCAATTTCATGTAATCAGGTAAACCTCCCACATTGTGGTGAGATTTGATCGTTTGTGACGGTCCTCCGTTTACAGAAACGGATTCGATCACGTCCGGGTAAATCGTTCCCTGACCCAACCATTTTGCGTCAGTTACCAATTTAGATTCCGCATCAAATACATCCACGAATACTTTTCCGATTGCTTTTCGTTTCAATTCAGGATCGGTCAATCCTGACAGAGCCTTGTAAAAATCTGCAGAAGCATCTACTCCTTTTACATTCAATCCAAGTCCTTTATAGCTTTCCAGTACGGAAGAAAATTCATTTTTACGCAATAATCCGTTGTCTACGAAAATACAGTGAAGGTTTTCACCGATTGCTTTATGCAATAACATGGCTGCCACTGAAGAATCAACTCCTCCCGACAATCCCAGGATTACTTTATCGTTTCCTAATTTTGCACGCAACTCAGCAACCGTGCTTTCCACGAAAGAATCCGGTGTCCAGTTTTGAGAGCAGGCACAAATGCCAACCACAAAATTCTTCAGCAAAATAGCTCCTTCCAATGAATGGTAAACTTCCGGGTGGAACTGAATTCCATACGTTGTTTCACCTTTGATTGCGTAACCCGCTACATGTACATCTTTGGTAGAAGCAATGATTTTATACGAATCCGGAACATTTTTGATGGTATCTCCGTGACTCATCCAAACCTGTGAACCGATGGACATCCCACCAGTCAATTCGTTCGAATCATCTACGAAAGACAGGTTTGCACGACCATATTCCCGGATGGTTGACGGAAGAACTTCTCCACCGAAATTCTGAGCCAGGTACTGTGCACCGAAACAAACTCCCAACAACGGAAATTTTCCTTTAATAGCACTCAAATCCGGTTTCGGAGATTCAGGGTCTCTTGTGGAAAAAGGACTTCCCGACAAAATCACACCTTTAATATGTGCACCCAGTTCCGGAACTTTATTCCAGGGATGGATCTCACAATAAACATTCAATTCACGTACCCGGCGCGCAATCAACTGCGTGTATTGCGAACCGAAATCAAGGATAAGGATCATTTCTTGCATGCCTGCAAAGATAAGGCATATTCGCGACATGAAATACCGACATTTTGAATTTGTTTCGAACAAACTAACTGACAATTAGAGCCCATTTGCGCCAATCTGTCAGTTTAACACCTTTTGGAATAATTTATGACAAGGAGCATTCAATTAATCAAAGAAGCATCGGGAATTTCATTATTTTTGACTTCGATTTATAATAAACACCATGTTAGGAGGAATTTTAAAAAAAATCTTAGGCGATAAGTCAGCTACTGACCAGAAAAAATACCAACCGGTTATTCAACAAGTTGGAGCAATATTCAGCACACTACAAAACGAGTCTGACGACGCACTCCGTGGTAGAACAACCAAGTTCAGAAAACAAGTACAAGATGCCATTGCCGGTTTGGAAGCAGAAATTGCTGACTTAACTCAAAAGGCAAACGATATCAATATGCCTTTGCATCAAAAAGAAGCGATCTATGAAAGCATCGATGCAAAAGAAAAAGAAGTAAACACAACGATCGAAAAAGTTCTGGAGGAAATCCTTCCGGAAGCGTTTGCGGTTGTAAAGGAAACTGCCAGACGTTGGGCTGTAAATGGTCAGCTGACAGTTACTGCAACGGAGTTGGATAAAGAACTGGCAACAAAGAAAGACGGAATCACGATTGAAGGCGATCAGGCTGTTTGGAGCAACAAATGGACTGCAGCCGGAGCAGCTGTTGAATGGGTCATGGTTCATTACGATGTTCAGTTGATGGGTGGAGCTGTATTGCACCGCGGAAACATCGCTGAGATGCAAACCGGAGAAGGTAAAACGTTGGTTGCAACACTTCCGGTTTATTTAAATGCATTGTCAGGAAAAGGTGTACACGTTGTAACGGTGAACGACTACCTTGCAAAACGTGACTCCGAGTGGATGGGACCTTTGTACCAATTCCACGGTTTGAAAGTAGATTGTATCGACAAGCACCAACCAAACTCCGAATCGCGCAGAGAAGCTTATATGGCCGATATTACATTCGGTACGAATAACGAATTCGGATTTGACTACCTGCGTGACAATATGGCGAGTGCCGTTGAAGATTTGGTACAACGCAAGCACCATTTTGCAATTGTCGATGAGGTCGATTCCGTTTTGATTGATGATGCACGTACTCCATTGATCATTTCCGGGCCAACTCCAAAAGGAGACCAACACGAATTCTACGAATTGAAGCCTCGTGTGGAATTGATCGTTGAAGCACAACGTAAATATGTAAACCAGGCTTTGGCTGATGCAAAAAGATTGTTGACGGTTATCAACGGTGGTACTGTTGATGGTTTGGATCAAAAAGCAGCATTGGAACAAGGAGGTATTGCATTGCTTCGTGCCCACAGAGGTTTACCTAAAAACAAAGCATTACACAAGTTCTTGTCTGAGCCCGGAATTAAATCTCACTTGCAAAAAGTGGAGAACCATTACATGGCTGAGCAAGGTAAGCAGATGAAGAAAATCGACGTGGAGTTGTTCTTCGTGATCGATGAAAAACAAAATACGGTTGAATTAACGGAAAAAGGAATTGACCTGATCTCCGGAAATGAAGATCGCAATTTCTTCGTGATGCCGGATATTTCTTCGGAAATTGCACAATTGCAAAAGCAAAGTCTTCCGAAAGAAGATTTCAACGATAAAAAAGAAGTTCTGATTCGTGATTACACAGTGAAATCAGAGCGTATTCACTCTGTTTCTCAATTATTGAAAGCATATACCCTTTTCGAAAAAGAAGTGGAATATGTGATCATGGACGGAAAGATTAAAATCGTTGATGAGCAAACAGGTCGTATTATGGAAGGTCGCCGTTATTCCGACGGACTTCACCAGGCAATCGAAGCAAAAGAAAATGTAACGGTAGAAGCTGCTACGCAAACATACGCTACGGTTACGCTTCAAAATTACTTCCGTATGTACCACAAGTTAGCAGGTATGACCGGTACGGCGGAAACTGAAGCAAAAGAATTCTGGGATATTTACAAATTGGATGTGGTGGTCATTCCAACCAACCGTCCGATTTCCCGTAAAGATGATAACGATTTGGTATTCAAAACTGCACGTGAAAAATATGCGGCTGTTATTGATGAAGTAAACAAACTGGTTGAAGCAGGACGTCCGGTATTGGTTGGTACAACAACCGTTGAGATTTCCGAGTTATTGAGCCGTATGTTGAAAATGCGCAACATTCCTCACCAGGTATTGAACGCGAAATATCACCAGAAAGAAGCTGAAATTGTAGCTGGTGCGGGTAAAGCCGGAGCTGTAACGATTGCAACGAATATGGCTGGTCGTGGTACCGACATCAAATTGGGTGAAGGTGTGAAAGAAGCCGGAGGTTTGGCAATCATTGGTACGGAAAGACACGATTCCCGTCGTGTTGACAGACAGTTACGTGGTCGTTCCGGTCGTCAGGGAGATCCGGGAACTTCTACATTCTTCGTTTCATTGGAAGATGATTTGATGCGTAAGTTCGGTTCTGAGCGTATTGCCCGAATCATGGACCGTCTTGGTTTGAAAGAAGGAGAGGTGATTCAGCACAGCATGGTTTCAAAATCCATTGAACGTGCTCAGAAAAAAGTAGAAGAAAACAACTTCGGAATCCGTAAGCGTTTGCTGGAATACGATGACGTCATGAATGCGCAACGTAAAGCAATTTATAAAAAACGCCACAATGCATTATTCGGTGACCGTTTAGGAGTAGACGTTTCCAACATGTTCTATGACGTGATCGAAGGATTGGTTACCAAACATCAGGGAGGTTCTTTCGACGATTTCAATGTCGATATGATCCGCATCATCGGTATGGATTCTCCTATTTCGGAAGAACAATTCAAATCAGCGAAGTATGATGACCTGGTAAATGATTTGTATGACGGTGTGATGGAATATTACAATGCGAAAAACCAGCGTTTGGCTGAAATTTCCATGCCTCAGATCAAGCATGTGTACGAAACGATGTCACACCAATACCAAAACATTCAGTATTTGATCACGGATGGCGTCAAAACAATGCCTTTGGTAGTGAGTCTGAAAGAAGCATATGAATCCAACGGAGCTTCTGTTCCCAGTGCTTTGGAGCGCAATATCGTATTGGGAATGATCGATAACGAGTGGAAAGAGCATTTGCGTGAAATGGATGATTTACGTACTTCTGTTCAGCAAGCTGTTTACGAACAAAAAGACCCGTTGCTGATCTACAAATTGGAATCATTCGAATTGTTTAAAGCAATGAACGCACGTTTGAGCAACGAAACAGTTGAGTTCTTAGTGAAAGCAGATGTTCCGAGAGATCAGATCGACGATGTGAAAACAACGAACAAAGAAGTTGCTCAGAACAATTACGAGAAAGCTCAGATTGAATCAACTTCCGGAAATACAGAACAACGTTTTACAGGAAGTGAAGGATATGAAGAAGCCATGCGTAATTCGGCTCCGCAACGTGAGAAACAACAACCGATCGTTTCAACAGAACCTAAAATAGGTCGAAATGATCCTTGTCCTTGCGGAAGTGGTAAGAAATACAAACAATGTCACGGAAAATAAAAAATACAAAGGCGGTTCAAATGAACCGCCTTTTTTTATCTCTTTGAGAGATGATGATTCAATCAGGTATTACTTAATAATGGATACCTGAGAGGATCGCTCTACATCACCTATTCTTACTTTCAGAACATACATCCCATTGGATAACCGTTTCGTATCTAATTCTATTTTTTGTCCGCCACGTTCATAAACGCCCGACTTGCTTGCAACCACTTTACCTCCCATGTCTACTAATTCAAGAGAAATCGCTTCTTCTTTAGCAAGTTCTGTCTGTACGATGACATAATCTTTGGCCGGATTCGGCAAAACCTGGTATCCTCCATTGACTTGAGACGTTTTCAGCTCTTCTTCTGCTATTCGGTTAAGTTCCCGGATGGAACCTTCTTCTGTAGGTTTTGCAGATCTGTTTTGCAGACCCGGTATTGTGTTTGGATGAGCAGCCTCATAACAGAAACCGACACAAGTGCGGCATTCCTCTCCTTTTTCTGTAATTTCAGTAACACATACGTTGTAGAACCCTGAAGAACCATACGTATGGCTTCCAATACCTGTAATCGCACCATCTCCCCAATCAACAATATAAGTAGAAGTTGGATTTGCAAAGTCTAATACAACAGAAGCACTTGCTGTTCCGGAAGATGAGCTGATCGCTGTATTCAAAGTGAAATTACTGTTACAACCATTTCTGCAATCCCGCACACATATATTGTCATACTGTTTTATTTCGGTCGGATAACTGTTAACCTCCGGCGTCAATCCGATCCAGTTACCGTTATCTATCACGTTATCAAAATCGGCACAAGTCATACCAGGCGTCGCGAGAACCCAGGTACCATCTGCATTACTTGGCGGTACTCCTCCCGAACAATGAGCGATCGGTGCACAAACAGTTACCCAACCTGAACCCGGATTTAAAGCAGCATTTGCCACAAACATAATGCTATTCGTACCGTCTGAAAGGTAGATTCTCGGGTTATATGGAAGACCGCCACCAGCAGGTTCTGCTTTCTCCAAAGAAACATCAAAACAAAGGCACTGACCAAGATAATTTTGTCCCAGATTGTTGTAATCAACCGTATTGGTATACCATGAACCACCGGAAAGGTCTCCGATAGTCAAACAATTCGTACCATCCAATGGATTTACAGCTGTATAATTCGTCGTTACACCGGTGGGAACCCAGTTGCCAGCCGGAGAACTGCCATCGAACGTAGTACACGGTGGTTCATCCACACACATACATTGTTGTTTGGTATACGCACTGTAATTGTCTTTTCCACACTCCGTCCGAACGCTCCAGGAAAAGCAAGGATACGTAGACAGAGGAATCGTCATCGAAGTAGACATTGTCGGAAGCAAAACGCTCATGGAAAAACCAGGATAATTCGGACAACACATGGGATCACCTACATGCAAATACACAGTATAGGATGTTGCTCCAAGCACAGGACTCCAGTTCAATGTGACCGACGCAGAAGCCTTATTGTATTTACAGGAAACTCCTAAAGGAGGAAAACAATTACTTACCAGTTGAGCATGGCTCGACTGAAAGCCCAAAAGAAAAAAAATGCTCAATAGAGCAAGCTGAAGTTTCATTCGTTTCATAATTCAGTTTTTAGTTGTTAGAAAATAGTGTGTTATCACAACATGATGTTGTGCTTTGCATATATAAAACAAAATAGTTTGCCAATCAATTTTTTTTTAAAATATTTCATTGTTAATCAACGTATTGCATTCTGTCTCATTGCTTACAGCTCAACGGCGCTAAGTCATCGGGAAGTAATTGATTTTCTTTCATTCCGGAAGGGTGATTTCCCATTTAATGGCACGTCGCACACTATTTTCTGACTTCTCTTACTTTTTTTCATTATCAAAAAAGGATGCAAAAAGGTTCGGTCTCCCGAATGGTCAGGACAGGCTATATGTGAAAACCTGTAAGCGATGCATCCTGTACCCACAATAAATTTTAACTTTGAAACATGAACCAAAAATTGAAAATCGGGATCGTTGGAATGGGAAATGTAGGAATCCATTTTCTGCAGCGATTGATTGAATTAGGGCACAATCAGCTCACTGTTTATTCCAGATCCGGGAATACGATTCCAAACCTGGTTGCACCAAAAGAAGTTCAATTCACCAATGATTTCAAAGAATTCATTGATTTTGACCTCGTATTTTGTGCTGTGAACGACAACAACATGGTCGAAATGGTTCGCCTGGTTTCAAAATA
>NZ_JASLCN010000112.1 GCF_030151805.1 Fluviicola sp. | reverse complement strand
ACGCTGATTCACCTGATCAGCATTCCGGTTACAAATACTTCTGTGAATCCGGCAAGAAGTACCAGCCAGGCTATTTTTGTACAAGGATGGGCTTTTGAACAATTGTGGTTGTTCTGGGTCGCACCGATTGCGGGAGCGGTCATTGCAGGAGCGGTTTACAGCTACCTGGCTCCGAATAAAGATTCATTGTAATTGATTCAGAAAATAAAAAAGGCTCAACAAATTTCTGTTGAGCCTTTTTAGTATAGTGAGAACACTTATTTCGTAAGTGTTTTGAAGACTTCTTCCAATGATTTTTCTTCCGTGCGTAAGGTGAGCACCAATAAATTGTGTTGTTGTGCGAATTGAGCAACTGTTTTACGCAGATCCTCCAGAGATTGACTTTCGATGAGGTATTTGGAATCGGAAACACGTTCGATTTTCGATACTCCAGGAATTTTTTGAAGTAAGTTTTTGGTAACGGTTCCGTCAAATTCAGCATAAACAACCTGTGTATCCGTAGCAACCTGTAAGTTCGAAGCTAAATTATCCGCAACCAGTTTTCCTTTACGGATGATAATTACACGGTCACAAATAGCTTCTACTTCCTGTAAGATGTGCGTAGACAACATCACCGTTTTTTCCTTTCCGATCCGTCTGATCAATTCGCGGATTTCTACCAATTGGTTGGGATCCAGACCCGAAGTAGGCTCATCCAGAATTAGTACATCCGGGTTGTGAATGATGGCCTGAGCCAAACCTACGCGCTGACGGTAACCTTTGGAAAGCATCCCGATTTTTTTGTTTTGCTCCACCTCCAGACCAACAAGCTGGATCATTTCTTTTACGCGCTCTTTGATATTTTTTACTTTGTAAATTTTCCCTACAAACTCCAGGTATTCTTTCACATACATGTCCAGATACAAAGGGTTGTTTTCGGGCAAATAACCGATGCGCTTTCTGGTTTCGATCGCATCAACCGAAACAGGAATTCCACATACACTGATACTTCCTTCCGTTGCAGGGATAAATCCGGTAATCATTTTCATTGTCGTTGATTTCCCCGCACCATTTGGTCCTAAGAAACCGATGATTTCACCTTTTCCGACGGAAAAAGTAATATCGTTCACAGCTGCTTGTTCACCGTAATATTTGGAAAGGTTCTTTACTTCAATCGACATACTAAAAACTTTGGCTACGAAGATAACGAATGAGATCGGAATAACGTTGGTTTTGAGAAAGCAGGTAGTAAAATGAGATATAAATGATCGTTTGGTCATCGTTTTTGAATGCTTTCCGTAATTTTACACTCATGAGTGATCTTCGCGGAAGAGTTTTAAAATCAACGGGGAAATGGTATCAGGTTTTGATGCCTAACGGAGAAGTGGTGGAATGCCGGATTCGCGGAAGATTGCGCCTGGAAGGGTTGAAAACAACGAATCCGATTGCAGTTGGCGATAGTGTGATCCTGGATCCGAAAATTGATGAAGAAGGAAAGCGTGTGATCGTTGATTACGAGTTGCGGGAAAATTACATCGTACGGAAAAGTACGAATCTCAGCAAGCAAATGCACATTCTGGCTGCGAATATTGATCGGGCTTATTTAATGGTGACGTTGAAATTTCCTGAAACACACTTTGTTTTTATCGACCGGTTTTTGGTTGCGGCAGAATCGTTCCGGATTCCCACAAGCATCATTTTTAATAAGGTTGACCTGTTGGATGACGAAGGTTTGCTGGACCTGAAAGCAATCATGTTCATGTATGAATCAATTGGTTATCCGTGTCATGCTATCTCAGCAACCAATGAGGCCGATGTACTTTTTTTAAGAGAAGAAATCAAAGACAAACAAGTGATGATTGCGGGACATTCCGGAACCGGGAAAAGTACTTTGGTGAATGTGTTGGATCCGGAATTGGATTTGCGCGTCGGAGAAATATCTTCGGCTCACCACCAGGGTCAGCACACAACCACTTTTGCCGAAATGCATCCGTTGCGGTCGGGCGGTTTCATCATTGACACTCCCGGAATCAGGGCTTTCGGAATTGTGGATCTGGAAAAAGAAGTGATCTCGCACTATTTTCCTGAAATGCGCGAATTGATCGGTCAATGCCGTTTTCACAATTGTCAGCATCTGAACGAACCGTCTTGCGCGGTGAAAGAAGCGGTGAAAAGCGGAGAGATTTATGAAAGCAGGTATTTTACCTATTTGCAGCTGATGACCGGTGACGATGAAGATGTGCATCGCAGGAATAAGCGGGGAATGGAATAGTTTATTAGAATTACGAATTACATCCCGATAGCTATCGGGAGATAGATTCGTTACCGATTTTCCAGTTTTTCTGACAATACCTATATTTGACCATGCGACTAGTTATTCAACGAGTTTCTCAAGCAAGCGTAACAGTAGAAAACCAAATCATTGGCCAAATTGAGAACGGCTTATTGGTGCTTTTGGGAATTGAACAAGCGGATTCGGAAGAAGACATTGACTGGCTGATTCAGAAACTCATTCAAATGCGGATCTTTTCTGATTCCGAAGGAAAAATGAATTGTTCCCTGCAGGATATCGACGGAGGATTATTGGTGGTGAGCCAGTTTACGCTTCATGCATCGACTAAAAAAGGAAACAGACCCAGTTTTATTGCCGCGGCGCGACCTGAGCAAGCCATTCCTTTGTACGAATTGTTTCTTCAAAAAGCAGCTTTGCAATTAGGAAAAAAGGTGGAAACAGGAATTTTTGGTGCCGATATGAAAGTGGCTTTAATCAATGACGGACCGGTTACAATTACAATAGATTCAAAAAACAGAGAATAATGGAAATTTCAGAAGCACAGAAAAAAGTAGACCAGTGGATCAAAGAAGTGGGAGTTCGTTATTTCAATGAGTTGACAAACATGGCGATGCTGACGGAAGAAGTTGGAGAAGTGGCACGAATCATCGCACGCAGATATGGCGAACAAAGCGAAAAAGAGAGCGATAAGGGAAAAGATCTTGGGGACGAACTGGCGGATGTTTTATTCGTATTGATTTGTTTGGCGAACCAAACGGGTGTTGACCTGGAAGAAGCTTTGGAGAAAAACCTGGCTAAGAAAACAGGACGTGACGGGACGCGGCACAAAGAGAATAAAAAGTTACTCGATTGATTTTTTCAATAATTACGAATTAATTTTTGAGCTACAATTCGATCAATCGGTAAAGAAAGCTGTTCCTCTGTTAATTCAGAAAGTTTCACCCAATGCAGTTTTTCAACGCTTGTTTGATTTTTGCTTAATTGATCTAAGGAATGTAAATCGGCTTTGATCAGATAATAAATCGAAACGACCTGATCGTTTTCCGAGAATGCAGAAACCTGGAAAAAGTCGGTGAGATAGAATAAGTCACCCACTTCAATCTCCAGCTCAAATTCTTCCTGGAATTCACGCTTCAGGCAATCAATGGTTCCTTCACCGAATTCCAGTCCTCCTCCGGGAAATTTCGTAAAATTCAACCCCCGGTAGGATTCATCTGAAAGCAATACTTCATTCCGTTCATTGAGACAAATGCCGTAAACACGGATATTGAACCGCTGCATCTTATTTCTCAAGAACCGATTGGATATCCGGTTTGAAATACAATTCCGACTTCAAAACCTTTCCGTCTTCTCTGTAAATCGGGTTTCCGTCTGCGTCGAGCTTACTCATATTTGAACGTTGGATTTCTGCAAATACTTCTGCAATTTTATCCTGTAAGCCGTGTTTTAAAATGGTTCCGCACAAAATGTACAACTGGTCACCCAAAGCATCTGCAATTTCTACCAAATCACCATTTTTTGCAGCTTCCAGGTATTCTTCGTTTTCCTCCTTCATCAGGTTGTAGCGAAGTGTGATATCTGCTTCCGATAACTGAGCTGTCGGTTCGTAATTATTCGGAATATTGAACGCATTGTGGAACGTTTCAACTGCTGAAATGGTTTCTTTGAGTGTCATTTTATTGTATTTCCACAAATATAATTCAAATTGAAAAGTAGTCAAGGCTCCCAGAGACAAGATTAGAAGAGATAAGACTAAATTTATTTCATGACTCTGGTAGTCTTGTCTCATAACTCTAAATGAACTTTTCACTTCTCCATTTTCAATTTTCAACAAAGGTCATAACAGGTCTGAAGCCAACCATTGGATTTGCCTCCGTAAACTTTTTGGTACTTTCGTTTCGAATGTCATAACCGGGAGAGTTCCAGTCGCCGCCAACAGCTATGTTTTGTTCTGCTACCATTTCCGAAACATTTCCATTCAGGTTATAAATCCCAAATTCGTTTGGCCAGAATGAAATGACAGGAGCTGTCAAATCTGCACAATCTGAATCGCCATCCAACAAATCGACAGGAATATTCATCACAATGAGTTTTCCACTTTCCGGATCTTTGGAAATTGCTCCGGCACCAATTGCCAGGAAATTGCATTGAACTTTTCCGTCGCTTCGTCTCAAATAAGGTGAATTCCACGCATAAGGTCGTTTCAGAGCACTTCCGTTGGCCGCCCGAAGAAATTCTGCTCTGGTTGGTAAGCGTAAAACAAGACTTTCATTGCCTGTTTTCTCACGCCATACCTGTGTCAACCATTCACAATATTTCTCAGCCTGCTCCCGGGTAAGATTCACAACCGGGTATTTTTGATAGGCTGGATGATTATTATAATGTTGGACATATTTTCCAAGTGAAAAACCGTTACTATTCCATTTTGTCGAATCAACCATAGCGGCCTGGTATTCCTCAGCTTTTCCGCTTTGCTTTAAATGCCATAAATACTGTTTGTAATCCAAATTGGAAACTTCACTCCTGAGCATAAAAAAGCCCTGGCAGGAAACAGTATCTTTTCCAATAACGGTTTTTCCGGAAGGAACATAAGCATAACCATCCTTCATGATCTTTTTCATTCCTGAAAGGGAAGTGATCGAATTTTTTGGTTCTTTGAGTGAAAGGAGAAAGCAGCTAAAGACTACCATTAAGGTTGTTACGGTTGTTTTCATTTATTCTTAGTTTTGAGTGAGATTAAACGCTGAACCAAAAGTTTGGTTACAAAAAAACTCTCACCGGAGAGATGAGAGTTTTACTTCGTAAATTATTCGTTTTAATGGAATAGCAGCGAAAGGTAATAAATCCCTGCAGCCAATAATCCGGAAACCGGAATAGTCAAAATCCATGCCCATAACAAGTTGATGGTAACTCCCCAGCGCACAGCGCTTAGTCGTTTGGTAGCACCAACTCCGATAATGGAACCTGTAATGGTGTGCGTGGTAGAAACCGGAATTCCTAAATTCGAAACAGTAAACAAAGTCAAAGCTCCTGCAGTTTCAGCACAAACACCTTCCAGCGGAGTTACTTTGGTGATCTTTGTTCCCATTGTTTTTACAATTTTCCATCCTCCCATCATGGTTCCCAAACCAATCATCAGGTAACATGAAAAAGCAATCCAACCCGGCATTGTTTCAGAATTTACTTTTGCCTTGATTTTATGTCCTTTGCGGATTTCCCCGTTTTTCTTTACATATTCATTAAAGATATCTGCTTCGAAATAATCGCGGTTCAAGTGTTTTCCTTTGAAAATGATATCATGTGTTTTTGCATCATAAATATCATCCCCTTTTGTATAGATCAGAATGTGATCTTCCTTTTCAATTTTCAATGAATCCACATTGTGTGTGTATTCAGGCTTGAATTTCGCTTTTCTTCCTTCAGCATCGTTAAATTCAATCTGGAATACTTCGGAAATCTGGAACATTTTCGGGATATCTCCAACGATTTGACCTTCATCGTTTCGTTGTGAGTTTGCAAACACCATCAGGGCAGCACAAATAATTCCCATTACTTTTTGCGAATCCGCACCACCGTGACCTAAGGAAAAGGCCGCAGAAGAAAGCAACTGCAATTTTTTGTACATATTGGATTCCTTCAACGCCGTTTGACGTTTTCCATGAACCAATTGATACCAGGTATACGTCAGAATAAACAAGATGATCATTCCCATGACGATGTACATCATGACCGGTTTCACATCCAGGTATTCCACCATATAATCCATAATGAAATAAGTAATCGTAGAAAGAACCAAAATGGAAATCATCTTTTTGGCAAAATTCCTGCTTACGGTAATGAGCGCAATTACAAAGGCAATGATACCACCGATGAATGGCGCTAAGAAGATGAAACAAGTTACTTTAATGATTTCTGCTGAAGCAATAACGTCGAATCCTGCGTGAGCCACCGCTGCTCCTGCAAAACCACCGATCAGGGTGTGAGAAGAAGAAGACGGAATCCCCAACCACCAGGTCAATAAATTCCAGATCATTGCTGCGATAAGTCCCGAAAGGATTACGTACAGATCAATGGCACTGTTGTCTACTGTTTTTGCAACCGTATTTCCAACGCTCATGTCGAATACCCAGAAAGCAACGACGTTGAACAAAGCAGCCCAAACTACCGCTTGAAACGGAGTCAATACTTTGGTGGAAACAACTGTAGCGATGGAGTTTGCCGCATCATGGAAACCATTCACCAAATCAAACAATAACGCAAGAATGATGATGGCGATTAATAATGAAAACATATCTTTATTGGTTTTCCAATTAGTATTAAGCGTATTTTACAACAATGGATTCGATGACATTTCCTGCATCTTCACACTTATCTGTTGCAACCTCCATAATTTGGTAGATCTCACGTTTTTTGATCAAACTCTTAGCATCTACATCCGAATCAAATAATTTTTCAATGCTCAAATCAAAAATATCATCTGCCTGGTTTTCAACGTAATTGATTTTGATCACACACTCAACGATTTTTTGCGTGTTTTTCAGGTTACGAAGCTCTTTTACAGCTGCATTTACAGCCAAAACCGCATCGTGAATAGCATCGGCCATTTTCAAAATTCCCTGATCGTCATTCGGAATAACTTTGTAGAAGTTGATTTTCTTTGCAGATGCATAAATATGGTCAGCAATATCATCCAAAGATGTAGCTAATGAGTGAATATCTTCGCGATCAAAAGGAGTAATGAAATTTCTTCCCAATTCAACAAAAATCTTGTGCGTTAAATCATCGTTTTGATGTTCTAAATCTTCCATCTCTTTAATGATAGTCGCTCTCTTGTTATAATCAGATTCGTTTACACAAAGAACCAATTTCCCTGCAATTGCTTCCAGGTTTTGAGATGCTTCTTCAAATAAAGAGTAAAACACTTTGTCTTTAGGTAAGAAAAACTTTAAAATTCCCATTTTATTAATCTTAATATTTGATGGTGCAAATGTACTTTGAGTTTGGAGAGGATGATTCGCTGAATGTAAATGTTAACGAAATGGTAAAGTTGCCGCTCAGAGCGATGAATGAAGCCGGTTTTTAGTCAAAATAGCAGTGTTTGAGGTGCTTAGGATTTTTTCAATGTTAACTCAATGTTAAGGATTGTAGTTTTAACAGTAAATACACGTTGGATTTAGTGTTTGATAGGATTCCTAAAACGCCAAAAAAGCGCCTCAATGTTAACTAAATATTAAAAATATTATCAAACGATTAAACTGTTATTTGGTGTGTGTTAAATCAATGTGAAGCATATAGTTTTGCCGAAAAAAAACAAATGAAGCAAATTGTTGTTTTAATTTTTCTGGTATCTCCAATACTGCTGAAAGCTCAGGGCTGGGCGAACAATACGCGTTTCAGAACCGGAACCTGGAATACGGTGAATGTCAAATATGAAGCATTTCCGAAATTACATTTCATTGCGGAAGGCCAGATCAGAAGTCAGGAATTATACAATGATCTGAATTACTGGGAGCTGAAAACATTTTTCCATTATTTGTTTACGGAACAGCTTTCAGGTGGTTTAGGTGTCGGGACCTATCATCAGTATGCGGATTATGAAAATTTCCGGACACCTCAGAAACAAGTAGAAAACCGTATTTGGGCTGAATGTATATTAAAGACAAATGGTAAACGCATTCAATTCGATCATCGTTATCGTTTTGAATACCGCTTCATTCAAAAGTGGAACAGTGAGCTGGACGGATTTACGTCTAACTACGACGGTTCAACAGATGAGGATCGTTACCGTTTCCGCTACCGTTTGCAGGCTTTTGTTCCGCTGACACATAAAACAATGCAGGAAAACACGCTTTTCGCGAATGTTTCGGATGAAGTCATGTTCACGCATAAAGCTCCGTTCTTCAATCAAAATCGTTTCTTTGTGGGACTTGGATTTAAGTTCAAAACAGCTTCGATTCAGATGGGAGTCATGCATCAATTCCTGCATATGAATACAACTGACAGAAGAAAAGATTATACGCAGATTACTTTTAGTAAAGTGATTAAGCACACATCTAAAAAGAAACATGTCTAAATCAAACTAGTCCGAGATGAATCATATTCTACTTTTAAGCCTTTTATTGATCAGTACCACCGTTTTCTGTCAAAAGAAAATTGATCTGTCTATTTTGACCAAACCGCAAAGAGGGATTGAGTTTATCGGAAAAGACTCGCTGTTTTCCATGCGTTTTCAATTCCGGATGCAGAACAGAGCTGCTATGCTGACCCGAAGCGATAAGGATTTGTCTGCTGAAAGCTATGAGTTTCGGGTTCGCCGCGTTCGTTTGAAAATGGAAGGATTTGTGTATAGTCCGAAACTGACTTATAAGCTTCAACTGGCTTTTTCGAGAGGAGATATGGATTGGGATATGACGCAGATGTCGCAGGTAAATACCAGTGTGAATATTGTACGTGATGCAGTGATCAATTATGAACCTTCCAAACACCTGAAATTCAGTTTCGGACAAACAAAACTTCCCGGAAACAGACAGCGTGTTATTTCTTCCGGAGATCAGCAGTTTGCGGATCGTTCGATTGTGAATGCAACGTTTAATTTTGATCGCGATTTCGGTTTTTTCGGGTCGTATAAACACACTTATTTTGCTGTTTTGGGAGCGTTGACTTCCGGAGAGGGAAGAAACAGTGTGAGCTCCAATAGCGGATTGTCGTATACAGGAAGGGTAGAAGTGTTGCCTTTCGGGGCTTTTACGAACAAAAATGATTACCAGGAAGGAGATTTGGAGCGCGAGCAAAAGCCGAAATTATCTTTGGGGGCATCTTACAATTTCAATGATGATGCGGTGCGTTCCGGCGGACAATTGGGGCGCGATTTGTTCACAAAAACGGACATGTCGACCCTTTCATTGGATTTGTTGTTCAAATACAAAGGTTTCGCGCTATACACGGAATTTATGCAGCGAAACTGCACCAATCCGATTACATTTACAAGTGATTCATCAGGTGTTCAGGCGGTTTTTGCAGGAAACGGTTTCATGCAGCAAGTTAGTTACCTGTTCAAATCCAATTGGGAAGTAGCAGTTAGGTATGCAGAGATTACACCTTTTTCTTCGGTATATAACAACCCGGCTTTTTCCGGTGTGAACTTAAAAAAGAACCAGGAATTCCAGTTGGGAGTTACGAAATACATTTACGGACATCGGGTGAAAGTTCAGGGGAATATTCTTTATCAGCTCACCACCGATTTACGGGATAAATTGGACACGGGTAGATTCGGGGCAATTTTTCAGATTGAATTTGGTATATAAAACAATTCGGGGCGAAAAATTTTTCGCCCCGAATTGTTTTTCTATCCTTTAAACTTATATCCGATTCCTTTTACGGTTTGAATATAATCATCTCCGATTTTTTCTCTCAATTTCCGGACATGAACATCAATGGTTCGGTCTCCAACTACGATGTCGGTTCCCCAAACACGCTCCAGGATCACATCGCGCTCAAAATC
>NZ_JASLCN010000099.1 GCF_030151805.1 Fluviicola sp. | reverse complement strand
TCGATCCAACAGGAGCAGGAGATACATTCGCAGGAGGATTTATCGGATACATTGCTTCAACGGATGATGCGTCTTTTGAAAACATGAAACGTGCGATTATTGCAGGATCTGCTTTGGCATCGTTTTGTGTAGAGAAATTCGGAACGCAGCGTTTATTGGAAATCACAAAAGAGGAGATCGAAGCCCGCATTGAGCGCTTTGTTTCCTTAACTAATTTTGAAATGTCAACTGTAGTTGGTTAATTATTTTTTGTAAATTGAGAAACCGCTAAAAAGCTTTATCATGGAAAAGGCAAGTTTATTAGAGTCGTTAAAAAATCTCGTACAACAAGAGGATGCGCTTTCGGTAGCGCGTGAGGTGAGTGAATTACGTAATCAGTTTGAAGACGTGGTTTTGGAAGAAGATCGTCAGTTTCAGGTAAGACAACTGGAAGCACAGGAAAAAGGTGAGCCGGTTGAGGAGCGTGTTGCGGATCCTGTTCGAGACGAGTTTTATCAACTTTATAACGAATTCCGTGATCGTAAAAATGGTCAGCAGAAAGCAAAGAAAGAAACGGAAGAAGCCAATTTACGCCGTAAGAAAGCTTTGTTGGAAAGACTAAGAGAAGTGGTTGAAAAGGAAGAGAATATCGGTGCTGCAATGACGGCATACAAAGAGATTCATGACGCCTGGAAAGAAGTCGGAGATATTCCGAGAGAAAAGCGCCAGGATATTCAATCCGAATATTCCCGTTTGTTGGAGACATTCTTCTATCATATTAAAATCTACCGCGAATTACGCGAGCATGATTTACATCGCAATCATCAATTGAAATTGGATGTGATCCGTCGCATCCTGGAATTGTCTGCGGTTCCTCACGTAAAAGATGTGGAACAGGCAATCAAAACACTTCAAAACGAATGGGACGAAACGGGACCTGTTGGAAATGATGCGTGGGAAAGTTTGAAAAATTCCTATTGGGATGCAGTGCGCGCAGTTTATGCACGTATTCAGACTTTTTACGATGAAAAGAGAACAGAGCTTGCTTCTAATCTCGAGCAGAAAAAAGAAATCGCGAAAAAAGCAGCTGATTTGGTGGCTGACTTTGCGTCTTCCAATTCGAAAGATTGGGATTCGGCTACCGCAACATTACTTGCTTTGCAGGAAGAATGGAAAAAAATCGGTTTCGGACCCCGTAAGGAAAACGAAGAGGTTTGGAAAGAATTCCGCGCTGCTTGCGACGAGTTCTTTGCTAAAAAGAAAGTGTTCTTCGATTCTATCAGAGAGAAATTTGATGATGTTGCTGCGAAAAAACAGCAGTTGATCGACAAGCTGGAAGAGATCAAGAACTCAACCGAATGGAAAAAAACAACCGACCAGATTTTGACTATTCAGAAAGATTGGAAAAACCTGGGAAGTGCTGGGCAGCGTTTCGAGCAGAAGTTGTGGAAGGAATTCCGTGCTGCTTGTGATCATTTCTTCGAAGCAAAACAAACACATTTCAGTTCGAAAGACAAAGAGTTTGAAGAGAACTTAACGAAAAAAATGGAATTGATTGACCGTATCAAAGCGGTTACGATTCCCGAAGATAAAAAAGAAGCATTGACTTTGTTGAAAGGATTTGCTACGGAATTCAATGAAATCGGACATGTGCCGATGAAAGAGAAAGACCGTGTTTTCAATGCTTATAAAGAAGCGTTGGATTCTCACTACAAAAAATTGAAACTGGAAGGCGAGGAGCAGGAAAAAATGTTATTCCAGGCGCGTTTAGATACCTTGAAGGGCGATCCGAATTCGGAAAGAGCCCTGGCAAGAGAGAAATATGATTTGCACGACAAAATCAACCGATTGAAATCCGATATTCTTCAGTTTGAAAACAACCTGGGTTTCTTCGCGAAATCAAAAGGGGCTGATTTGCTGAAAAAAGAAGTGGAATCCAAGATTGCTGCGGCACAGCGCAAAATAGAAGAATTGAAAGCAAAGATTAAAATGATCCAATAAACACGATGAATCGTTCCATAAACATTTTACTCTTATTCTTTTCGTTTCCGGCCTTTGCGTTTATCATTTGCGTAGCTTTTGACATTCACTTTTTCAATATTGCAATTTCGAGTTTACCCTTTAAGTTTCACATATTCATTGGGTTTGCAACACTTTTATTGTTATTGATCATCCGGAGATCTGCGAATCGCTGGGTGGGTGTCAGCATGACCCGAAAGCCGGAACGTTTTCTCTGGAGCACACCGGTTTCTGCCGAACGGAAAAAACAAGTCCGCTTGTTCTTAATCCTTGAAGCCGTGATTGCCTTTTTTTCCATGCTGACCGCTTTGCTTTTGACCGAAGAAGCCTGGCCGATTGCTTTAGTTTATGGAGTGATGGTATTGGATCAACTGGTTTTTCTGGTACTTGCTCAATCCTGGTTTCGTGTCGGAATTACACACAAGGCAGTGGTTGTTGCAGATCGCGAAGTCCGTTTGTTGTATTTCTCCGGTTTGAGAAGAGTGGAGACGCATCAGCAAACACTTTACTTCGAGTACATCGAAGATTTGCAGTTGTTTTTCCCGATTAACTGCATTCCGGAAGGAAAATACGATGAATTCAGAACGGCGATGGAAGAACGGGTGAATCGCGACCGCGTTTTCTTTTCCGAAGGATTTAAAGCGTTGAAATAGACTAAAGACTGAAAGGAGTTAGGACGGATCTTGTCTCTTACCTCTAATAGTCTTGCCTTTATAAAAAGAACAGTTAACAATCAAAAGAGCATTCATGAAAAAATTGACTGAAAAACCACTTTTGTTAGGCCTTTTAGTCGGCTTATTCCTATTGATTCTATGCGTGTTTGTTCCTATTCCGATGTACGATGGAATTTTCCATTACGATAAAGGATTGGTGCATTTTCAGATGGAATCCAAGATTGCTTTGAGTTACTATTTCGGTTTCGGCCTGGATAAAGCATCTTCAAACGGAATTCTTCCAACCAGTTATGAGTTAAAGCCACTTGGTTATGTGCTTTTTGGGTTGATTCACATTGGTTTGCCATCCTTGGTGGCTATCCGCTTCAAAACGAGCAATGCCCGCAAAAAACTAGATGCTTCAACCAATGAATAAGGAATTCAGAAGCTGGCTTTTCTTAATCATTTTAGCGCTTATTTGGGGAAGTTCCTTTATTCTGATGAAAAAGGGAATGTACGACGAGTCGGGAGGAATTATTTTCTTTGATTCACAGGTTGGCGCTTTGAGAATGGCAATCGCCGGTTTGGTGATGCTGCCTTTCGGTTTGATGAATTTGCGGAAAATCACTCATTGGAAACAGGTCGTTTATTTGTTGATCGTCGGAACCTGTGGAAATTTCTTCCCGGCATTTCTCTTTACGTTTGCTGAAACCAAATTGTCTTCCGGATTAGCCGGAATGCTCAACAGTTTTACGCCCTTCTTCACCTTGATCCTCGGATTTTTAATCTTCAAACAGAAAATCCGACTGAAACAGGTAATCGGACTCTTCGTAGCTTTCACCGGAATCTGCATCCTCGTCGGAATCCTGAATGATGCTCCGGTAGAAATTTCCATGTTGCATGTCGGAGCTATTTTATTGGCGACCTTGATGTACGGAACAAGCCTGAACACGATCAAATACAAATTGAGTGAGTTTAAATCGTTGGAAATTGCGTCACTTTCCTTTACTTTTCTGGCAATCCCGGCCGGGATCGTAACGCTGAGTCTGGATACAGGAAGTGTTTTGAAAACAAATCCGCACGCTTACGAAGCCTTGTTCTTTATCAGTATCTTGAGTGTTTTTGGAACGTGCCTGGCTTTATTGCTGTTTAACCAGATCATTGCGCTGAAATCCCCGATGTTTGCTAGCTCCGTTACGTATATGATTCCGATTGTTGCCGTTGTGCTCGGAGTGTTTTTAAATCACGAACAGTTTCATGTGTCCCAGTTTTTGGGAATGATCGTGATTGTGGGAGGAGTTTATTTGGTGAATTCGAAACAGAAGAAAATGGATCGTTAAAAAGATGAAAGAGGGTTTTCCATGTTGCAGATATTCGTAGATTGTGAAAATTGAGACTTCCTCCCCCTTTGTCCCCCTCCAAAGGGGGAAAGCAAAAATTTCCCTTTAAAGATTAAAACTTACTTCGAAAATTTAAAA
>NZ_JASLCN010000058.1 GCF_030151805.1 Fluviicola sp. | reverse complement strand
GATACATCTTTTGGCTTTTCAGAGTACAAAAATAGTTTAATTTCATGGAATTGAAGGGAATACACCTTCTTAATGTCTGTTGTTGTTTTATTTATTGATAATCAACTGTTTAATTGTTGTTATATAATGTTTAGTTTGAAGCTGATTCGTAATATTGCAAATTGGCATTTTACCAAAATTGCAATAAGGCTTAATTGCGGTATTACGAATTTGAAATCGCCCCTTTATCCTTTAATCACGGACTCTTTATTGAACGATTAGTAATTTATGAAATATCGGTTTATCCTGGTTATACCCGGTAACCGAATACGTTCCCTTTTCCCAGGAAGAAGTTGCGAAATTAGTTTTGACTCCCGGTTTCAAATGCTGATCAACCAATCTGCCGGTAGCATCACAAATTACAATGCGATCCGAAACAGTATTTGTTTCGATTGTTACGAAACCAGAGGCCGGGTTCGGATATAGTTTCACATCTGCATCTTTCGTTTTTTCATTCAGCGACAGGTTTTGTCCTTTTAATGCAATGGCATATTCTCCTTTTTGAAGATTGGTGACATTCAACGTTCCGGTTTTGTCATTCACATTGCCCATGGTTTTAGTGTAAGTAGGGAATTCATACCAATCTACAGAACGGTTTGGTCGGTATAGAAGTACAATACTGTCTTCCGTTCCCGTGATCAGCAGATGATCCAGATAAGCGATCGGGCCACTGGTTTGACCGCTGTAACGGAAGCTTGCGTTTGTATGGAATCCGGAGTTCCAGATTCCATCAATGCGCCAATAACGTTGTGGGGAAATCAGGTATCCCGATGTCCAGTTCAGAACAGGATCCGGAGCGGCCCAGTTGTGTTCAACCACTACAAAAGCAGAATCTGTGATGTTTTGAATCTGTAATGTCAGGTTGGAATGACTCAAAGTCTGACTTCCGGTTGTGTGAAAAGTAGAGTATGTTGCTGTAACTGCATGAGAAATCAATTCGTCGCGGTTCAAATAACCGGTTGCCGGTGCAAACGGAACAGTAACCGTTACAGTATTGTTCATCCCGGAGGAGTGAATGGTTTTTTCAAAGGTATTCCAGTTGTTATCGCGCAATGTCAATGTTACCGGAATTTGATTTCCGTATGCGGATCTTCCTACCAGTTTTTGTTTCAGGTGAATCGTTACGTCGTATTGATTTCCGTTCGGAGCAACTGTCAAAGAGTCGATTGAAACATGCGGCCATCCTCCCTGGAAAATCCAGTCTGCGAAGTAATTGTTCAGGTTTACGCCGGTAATTGCACTCAAATCATCGCGATACTCAATTGCATCTATATCGGAAAATTTATTTTGCTCCAATAATTCGGACAATCCGTTGAAAAACAAAGAATCACCTAAATATGCTCTCAGGGTATGAATCATATCAGCACCCTTCGAGTAGGTTGTTGTCCCATATGTATGTTCCTGCGGAACTCCGGAAAGCGGCCAATAGCCCTGATCCGTAATATGACAAGAACGAATGAGTTCTTTGTGTTCGTTTCGGACTGCAGCTTCGTAATCACTTCTTCCTGATGATTCTTCGGTAAAGACATATTCACAGTAAACGGCGCTTCCTTCGTTGATCCACATATCCTCAGCCGTGCGACAAGTGACCAGGTTTCCCCACCAATGGTGAGAAAGTTCATGAGCCATAACGGATTGCCACGAAAGCCCGCCGTTTGCAGCTGTTTGTGGATAAGCAATGTTCATGGCATGCTCCATCGCTCCGGCAGTCATCGGAACCAAAACGTAGCCCACTCTGTCCCAACGGTACGGTCCCCATTTGTCTTCGAAAATATCAAAAGCATCTTCGAGATTCACGAACGAATTTTTCATGTTGGTGGTGTCGGCAGCACGTGCAGCCAATTTTACCGGAACCGGGTTATTCTGATAATCCGTGAATGTATCGTTTACGAAAACATAGTTGGATACGGCAACAGAAACGAGGTAAGTGGGAATAGTCTGGTTGATTTTCCAATGATGTGTTTTTGATAAATCCGGGTTAACAACCATGGATTGAAAAACTCCGCCACATGCCGCATTGTGAATTGGAAGAGTTGTTACAAATAAATCGTAAGTAGATCTGGTCGTGAAATTATCGAAACACGGAAACCAGGTTTTCCCGTAATTGTGCGGAATATCATCCAATGAAACTCCAACATTGTAGGCATAGGCACTGTTGAAGTAAAACCCTCCGAATGTGGGATCGTGAACAGTTGTTCCGTGATAGAAAACTTCTAAGGAACTGCTGTTTCCGGTATTGTATGTTGTTCCAAGGTTGATTTTGTAACCAAGCGGAACTGACGTAAATGAAAGCAAATTCCCACTGGAATTACGAATGCTGTCAATGGTCAGACCTACCAAATCCAGCCTCATTTCGGAAATGTTATTTACCAATGGTTCGAAAACGATTTCTGTATGTCCTTTTAATATAAAAGTGTTGAAATCACGCAAATCCAGGTGAACGTTGTAATGCTGAATAGAAATACTGTCGCTTCGCGTGTCATAAGGAAACGCAGTTTGCGCAAAAGCAGTATGGAATAAACCTGCAAAGAAGATCAGGATCAGTCGAAAACCAAGGTTAGCAGCACGATTCATAGTTTGAGAAATAAAGGTTAAATATAGAGAATTACGAATTACGAATTACGAATTACGAATTACGAATGATTGAACATTTAAACTCCGGAATCTTTTTAATTAGGAATTAGGAATTAGGAATTAGGAATTAGGAATTAGCTCAAATTCGTAATTAACAATTAATATTCACCTAACATCAAAGCAGTGGAATAAGGAGAATTTTGCAGAAAAAAAATGGAACTTTTTATCAGCATTTTTGCAGCACTATTCTCTGTTTTAAACCCTTTGGGAACCGTTCCCGTTTTTGTCGGATTGACAAAAGATGATTCAAAACACAACCGGGACAAAACATCACTCTGGACTTCTATCAATGTGTGTGTCATTTTGCTGATCTCTTTTTTTGCCGGCAGTTATGTGTTGAACTTCTTCGGAATCTCGATCAATTCCTTGCGTCTGGCGGGAGGTTTGATCATCACGACTTCGGGTTTTGCGCTTCTTACCGGGTCTTTTACCAAACATAAAGGAATGAAGAAAGCAAGTGTTCAGGCTGATATGGAAACAAGATCGGAAGTTTCATTAACTCCGCTGGCTATCCCGATGCTGGCTGGTCCGGGGTCTATTTCTTTATTGATCGCCTACAATCAGTCGTTTACGAATCAATACCAGCAAATTTCATCGGTTTGCGCCATTTTTGCGGTTTGTTTGTCTATTTATTTGATTCTGAGAACCTCGCATTTTATTGTGAAAGCTTTGGGAGCTTCAGGAATCAATGCCATTTCGAGAATTATCGGATTTATCGTTATCGCAATAGGAGTGGAGTATGTTTCAACAGCGGTGAAGGATATTTTGGGAATCAGTTAATTGAATCAGGAATTACTACCGGTCTTCCTGCGGGCTAAAAGTAATTTCGAAGATCGTTTCCGGGTACGTTTTTAATTCCATGGTTCCTTCCAACTGGTCGGTGAGTGATTCGATCAGATCCAAACCGAATGAGCCTTGCCGTGAAGGAGCTTTCCAGGTGCCGCTGTCTTTGTAGATGAGCTTACATTTTTTACCCTGGAAACGCATGAATGAAAGGGAAATGAGGCAGTTTTCGTAATCGTCAAAAGCATATTTCAATGAATTTGAGATCAATTCGTTCAGAATCAATGCAATCGGAACAATGGATCTCAGCCCGATGGATTCAATGTCACATTCGATTTTCAGATTTACAGGATAACCGGATTGATAGGAGGAAAGCAGATCGGTAGACAGATCATACAAA
>NZ_JASLCN010000026.1 GCF_030151805.1 Fluviicola sp. | reverse complement strand
AAACGCCCTAAAACCGCATGTTAATTCTATAACATTTTAATACTGTATCTATACTTAACCCATACTTGATCTATGCTCTATCCATACTTGAGCGGTAGTTGAGTGATTCAGATGTGTTTTTTTGTGATTTTGGACTCCTTGTTTGGATGGTGTCTTTTTTACAATAGTGTGCATATTATTCCCGATGCGCCTCCATTGTATTCCGGCACCCGAACTAACCGGAAATGGAGTTTATCTCGTTTACTTGTTGAATTCTTTAAACTTTTTCTCCTAAAAGCGTCGGAATGACGTTATAAATCTGCTATTTTGTAATTGAAATAAAAAACGGCAAGTATTGTTCCAAACGTATGGCTTTCAAGATTCATTATCTTCATTGTTCTTCTGAAACTCAGGCTGAAATTTCGTCCGTTATGGAGCACTGGAATAATGCTGATTCCAGTTACCAGGTAAATACCAGTGGTTCGACCGGAAATCCGAAGCTCATTAGTCTTTCACGGGCTCAATTGGAGGCTTCTGCGAAAAGAAGTAATGCGTTCTTCGGGTTGAATGAGAATTCACGTGTTTTTATGTGTTTATCTCCGAAAACAATCGGTGGAAAAATGATGCTGATCCGTGCGCTTGTTGGAAATTATGCTATTGACATTACGGAGGCTAGCGGAAATCCGGAGAATCAGATTCAAGAACATGTACATTATTCGTTCATTTCGCTTGTTCCTTATCAGGTAAAACGCATTCTGGAAGAAACTCCTGAAAAATTGAACCTGTTTGATCAAATACTTCTGGGCGGAATGGGGCTTTCCAATGGGTTGGAAAAGAAACTTTCTACCTTGAAACCTTCCATTTATATTGGTTTCGGAATGACTGAAACGGTTTCCCACATTGCACTCCGGAAAATGGGTACTCCGGTCTACGAGGCTTTGGAAGGTGTAAATCTCGGGGCGGAAAATGATTGTCTGATTGTTTCTGATTCCAAACTCGGAATTCAAGACATGAAAACCAATGATTTGGTGAAGTTTCACGGTCCGAATCGTTTTGAGTGGCTCGGAAGGGCTGATTTTGTGATTAACAGCGGCGGAATCAAGATTCATCCTGAAGCATTGGAACAGGCAATCGATGGATACATTTCCGTTCCGTTTATTTTTGGTGGAATGATCCATGATTCTTTTGGTGAAAGCTGTGTACTGATCATTGAAAAAGCGCTTTCCGAAACGGATTTCAAACGGATCCAACAACTTATTCAGGACCAATTCGGGAAGTATGCGATTCCGAAACAGCAGCTGGTTCGACCGATTCTGAAAACGGAGAACGGAAAGATTCGCCGGAAAGAAATTTTAACCACGCTCTGATGACCAAAAGTGAGTGTTTTCGTTTACTTGGACTGCCGGCTACTGCCAGTGAAAGTGAGATTCGCAAGCAGTATAAGAAAATGGCATTGCGTCTTCATCCGGATGTGAATCCGGATCCGAGGGCTCATGAGGCGTTTATTAAACTGAGTAAAGCGGTAGAAATTCTCCTGAATCCGGATTACAAGGAGGAAAAAACGGATAAGCGGGAATCCAGAAGGGCCGGAAATGAATCGGAGGAAGAGCGTTTGGAGCGGATGCGCGTAGCGAAAATGCGTTATGAGCAGCAACGAATGCGCCAGGCACAGGATAATGCGGTTTACTTCCGGTCATTGACAAGTGGCATGCGCTGGAGTATTTACAAATACATTATGCGGATTTCGTTGGTTTTGTCGCTTGCGATGACTGTTGAATTGTTCTTGCCGCGCCATTATGAAAACGATGTGTTGCTTGGTTCGACCAAATCGCTGAACAACGGGATTATCAAAGGGAATATTACACGGATTAAGCTGGAAAAAAACGGTTCTTATTACATTCAAAATACGCCTTCTGCCTGGGCAAGTACTTATCCGGAGGTGATTATCGAAAGTTCCTGGTTTCTGCATACGCCGATCAAAATGATCACAACGGACGATTTCACCCGATACCGCAGTGTTTTTGATTTTCATATCTGGAGTGTCCGCTACCCGTTGATTTTATTGCTATTGCTTCCACTCTATCCTTATTTGAGGCGCAGAAAAACCTTGACGTTTGTCTTTTTGTATCACCTGTCGTTTTGGGGAGTCGGGATTATTACGGGGTATCTTCTCCTGACGCATGGGAGATTGATTCATTTGCTGAGTCTCGGATTTTTGTAGGCTTTTTCTCCGGTGAATCACACAGAGGAGCGCAGATTTTGGTGATGATAAGCTATACCCTTTTTTGGCACGCAGATAGCGCAGATTTACGCGGATTTTTATTCGGTGCGAAAAATACTGTAGCATGTGCTGAATGATTTTCCCGCAGAAGAACGCGGAGGGCGCAGATTTTGGTGATGAGAAGTTATACCCTTTTTTGGCACGCAGATAGCGCAGATTTACGCGGATTTTTATTCGGTGTAAAAAATACGATAGCATGTGCTGAATGATTTTCCCGCAGAAGGACGCGGAGGGGCGCAGAAAAGTAAAATGTTATCTTTTCATGGCACGATCCATATCGCGCTTGTCGTCTTTTTCTTTCAGATCGTGACGTTTATCGTGTAGTTTTTTTCCGACTGCTGTTGCCAGCTCAAGTTTCAACCAGCCTTTTTCGGATAAGAACAATCTCAGTGGAACAATGGTGTTTCCTTTCACTTTCATCCATTTTTCCAGCTTTTTGATCTCTTTTTTATTCAGAAGAAGCTTTCTGTCTGAGCGCGCCATGTGGTTGTAGAACGAACCGTTTTCATAGGGGGAAACGTGCATGTTCCGGATAAATGCTTGTCCGTTATCCACAATACAATACGCTTCAAGAATACTCGCTTTCCCGTTCCGGATGCTTTTTATTTCAGTACCTGAAAGCACCATTCCCGCGGTAAAAAATTCATCCAACTGAAATTCAAACCGGGCACGTTTATTCTTAATATTTACTTCGTTTTTAGACATATTCGACCTGGGACTCGTTTCGTCCCCATTCTTTTAAACCAAGGTAAAAATAGTAAATCGCGAACAACATGAGAATATGACTCAGATCATCTTTGTTCAACCATTGGTGTATATTCAGCTTAAAGATAAAAATAAATGCAGATGGCAACAGAATGACCACCGCAATGATCATATTCTTGAGGAATTTTGCACGGATATCGCGTTTCATCAACAAATAAGCATAAATTCCTGTATATCCGATGTAGGTCAAAATGGCGTCAAGTGCTACAAAGATGAACTTCTGGGTGATTACGGAAGCCACACACAATCCGATACTTTTGATCCAAATCAGGTAGTATGCGTAACTTTTCGGAGCTGAAATGCCTTTGAAATGAAGCATTCCCATCCCCGCAAATCCGTTTGCAACACAGCCCAAAATCCAACTCGGGTATTTTCCGAAGAAACCGGTATAATTAAAGAACAAGTGTCCCAATCCTCCGAAAACGGTTGAAATTCCGAAAGTCAGGTAAAAAACTCTCCAATAGAAATTCGCTTCATTTTTGTAAGATCCGAGTTTATTGAACGCATAAAAGCAAAACCCGGCAATAATCCAGTTAAAAAGCAAGGCCATCGGCTCCTGCAAATGCAACCCTAAAAAATCAAATTGTATTAACTCCACAGCGCAAAAGTACTGTTTCAAGCAGGAAAACACAAATCCTACTTTGTTAAGGAACTCATAAAATCAATGAGGCTGCTTTTTTCGGGTTTAAAAACAAGCTAAAAACCTTACTTTTGGTCCAATGAATATTCCTTCCAAATACGTTGAAGAAGCTGTAGAACAATTCAGTTCTCTGCCTGGAATCGGGAAACGTACTGCGTTGCGCTTAGTCTTGAATTTATTGAAGCGAAATCCGGATGAACTGGAGCGTTTCGGCGATGTCTTGCAGCAATTGAAAACGCATGTTCAAAGTTGTTCTTCCTGCGGAAATATTTCTGATACTCCTGTTTGTTCGATTTGTTCGAATGAAAAACGAAATCACCGTCTGATTTGTGTTGTGGAAGATATCCGCGATGTAATGGCGATTGAAAGTACGGGAACGTATACCGGAATTTATCACGTTTTGGGCGGAATTATTTCCCCGATGGACGGAATTGGTCCGAATGATTTGTTCATTCAGCCTTTGGTGGATAAATGTGCGGCAGGAAAAGCAGACGAGGTGATCCTGGCTTTGAGTCCGACGATGGAAGGCGACACCACCAATTTCTTTTTGTATAAGAAGCTGCATGCCAGCAATGTGCAGATCACTACCCTATCGCGTGGAATCGCAGTTGGTTCGGAGATTCAGTATGCGGATGAAATTACCTTGTCGCGTTCCATTCAGCAGAGCATTCCTTTCCAGTCTTAACGGATGAAAATACTTTTCACTTTTCTTGCTCCCAATGAGATAAATATTATATTTGGGTATACTTCAAACTAAGAACTATGTTAAAGGAATTCAAAGCATTCATCATGCGCGGAAATGTGGTTGACCTGGCGGTTGCTGTCATAATAGGTGCTGCTTTCGGGGCTATTGTTACTTCATTGGTAACGGATATTATTACTCCACTCATTCTTAAACCTGTAATGACAACTTTACATGTGAACAAACTGGAAGAAATCAAAACCGATGGAGGCGTGATGTATGGTAAATTTATTGCTTCAGTTATTAATTTCCTGGTTGTTTCTTTCTGCATCTTTATGATGATTAAATTAATGAATAAAGCAACGAATCTGCGTAAGAAACAAGAAGCAGAAGCTCCGGCTCCACCGGCGGAACCTTCCAATGAGGAGAAGCTTTTGACAGAGATCCGCGACCTTTTAAAAAACAAGTAAAACAGGTGAAAATGTTTTCTCTCTTTAAGCCTTGAAACAAACCGATAACTCATTGGTTTGATAGAATTATCATTCAAAGTTTTGAGAATTTGAAAATTTATATATCTTCGTTCAAAACAAACACCTCGAATTGAGGTAACATAAGAGAATATTTAAATACCGATGACAAGTATTTTTGTGGCAAAACTTGATTTCAACGCAACAGAAGAACAGTTGAAGTCCCTTTTTGAAGAACATGGAAGAGTAAACCGTGTTACCATTGCAAAAGACCGCGAAACAGGCAAACCGAGAGGTTTTGCTTTTGTTGAAATGGCGAATGAATCAGAAGCTGAAAAGGCCATTGAAGCTTTAGACAACTATTCGATTAACGGCAGGAATATTGCCGTTAAGAAAGCTGATGACCGCGCTTCAGGTGGAAAGCCTTCCGGCGATAACAATCGTTCGAATGACAGACCGCCGTTCAGAAGTGATCGTCCGAGAGAAGATCGCAGCCCTGGAACTGATTTTAAATCGGATTACAAAAAACCGGATGATACTAAACCCGGGAAACCGGTTTTCAATCCGGAGGAAGTAAATCCGATGAAAGTTGAGCGTAAAAAGGAAAAAGATACGCGCGGTAGTAAAGACGCTCCGAAGAAGACCAAAATGGAAGCTTACAAAAAAAGCGGCAAAGGAAATCGTTTCTTTGAGGACGACGATGAGGATGACGACTTTAATTATAATCGAAACCGTTCTTCCGGATGGGATGACGATGACGAAGAGGAATAGAAATTGGATGATCCCGGCTTTTTGAGTCGGGATTTTTTGTTTGAAAAATGACTTGTCCCAGAATTTAGGTGGTTTTTGAAATTTCCCGCTGAGGGACGCAGAGGACCGCTGAGTCACGTGTAAAAAGTCTCTCATTTTCTGCTAATATTTGCACTCTTCTGCGGGAGAAGAAAATACACGAATATTTGATATCAGTATCTTTCCATTTCATCACCTATATTTTAGGACACTACGTTGAAAAATAATTCTGAAAGCCTTACAGGCATGGGGTTGTTCACAATATCGCGGACAGGCAATCATGAAAACAAAATCAGAAGAAATTTTATCGTTCCTCCCTCCTGCTCATTTTGGTTAAGAAAACATAAGAATCAGATAGAATTCCGATTTTTTTCTTACTTTTGATCTGTTACAACTGGGGTCGACATTGGATTTGACAGCAATCGAGATTTCGGTGGGAAGCATGCAGAGCGTTGTAGTGAAGCTCTTAAATATCTTGCTGCGAACCATAATTGACAATACGTCATACGCACTTGCTGCTTAATTTACCAGGTAAATTCGGCTTAATCCAGTGGAAGATATAGTACACGGACAAGTTTCTCCTCTGCACGATTCTGATTTTCGATCAGCAGGCCAAGGGGAATCATTTTAGAAAATCTGGCACTGAGCGAGCTTCGCGCAAGGTGTGAGATCTTAGAAGCTAAGGTTGGATCTTGGGTGTTTTTGTCCGAATTCAACTCGAAAACCAATCAAAAAATAAGCATGTAGAAGACATTCGGGACCATTGTTTGGACGAGGGTTCGAACCCCTCCGACTCCACCTTCGCCCTGCATAGCTCGACAAGAGCGAAGCAGGGCTTTTTATTTCCCTCTATTCCAAACAATTCCTCCATGGCTTCGGTGGACTCAGTCCACAAGCCTTCATTCTGCATAGCTGAACCCAATGAAACAGGACTTTCCTTCAAATTGATAATTCGGACTGATATTTTTCACTATCTTAAATAGAGAACACAAAATCAGTATCACAAATGCAATATGTCTACCTACTCAAATGTTCCGATGGAACAACCTACACTGGATGCACAAACAATATTGACGAACGATTGAAACGCCACAATAAGGGAGAAGTTCATTATACCTCTACCAGACTTCCACTAGAACTCATTACTTATATAGCATTTTCAGATAAGTACAAAGCATTTCATTTTGAGAAGTATTTGAAATCAGGTTCGGGAAAGGCCTTTTCGAATAAGCGGTTTTTGTAGATGATTTTATTCAGTTTCCAAAACTTTCAACTTGGTTCGATTCCCTTTTGCGGAAGGTGTTGTATTTCAGATTTTTTTGGTAGTATGGGGCATTAACATAACAATGAACTACTTGTTGGAGATTTTTTTTCGTCGCGCAAATTTTAGTCAGTAACACATTTAGTTAATTGATTAATTGGGAAATCATTGAAAAATGGTATTCAAATGCTTCTTTATTTTTTTGCTCAAACACATTTTTTGCATTTCCTTTAAATTTTTGAAATCCATAATTATCATCCATCTGAATTTCAGTTCTGTTCTCTTTTAGAAATACGACTATTCGAATTGGAAATTTAGTTGCTTCAAGATTAAAAATTCCACCCAATAATGCTTTACTATTTGCATTAATATATGAAATGATTTCCTTATTTGTTCCTTCCAGGGTTTTTGCATCAATGGAATTTAAGTAAATTAAAACTTTTTGCTTTTTTTCTTCCGTGAGGGGAAAGTTTAGAGAAAATACGTTGTGTACTTTGCCTTGTTTTAATTTTGACACATCATTGATTCGCGACTCTTTTAATCGTTTTGATTTTATATAAAGTGTAAAAAATACTATCAGTAATAGTATTGCGATTGGAGCTCCTATTAAATATCCTATTGTCATCAATTGTTTCTTATTTCTTGCAAAAATAACGGATTAATGAACTCCAGGATTGAGAAAAAACGTTGTAATATACATTGGATACTTTCTGTTTTATATCTGTAGAAAGTGAGAATATATTCGTTTTTGTTCCAGCTAAATCCATTTATTACGCATATAGTGATTAGCAACAAAATGAGGTATTACCGATTAATAAACGGCAAAAACAATCTCTAATAATTCATTGATAACAGAATCATATTTTACAGCGAATGATTTTTGGATTCATTTTCGTTTGCTCTTCTCCACAAAAAGAAAAACTACACCTCATTTGAAACTCTTGCAAACTTATTTCGATACTCAATTGGAGTAAGCCCGGTAATCTTTTTGAACGTATCTCTAAATGCTTTTGTGTCGGTATAACCTACATCAAACATGATTTCTGTCACATTCTTTCTTGATGCTTCAAAAAAGGTTTTGGCAGCTTCGATTCTGACTCTTTGTATGTATTCGATGGATGTATTATTCGTAGCTTCTTTAAATCTTCTTTCAAAAGTTCTGCGACCTGTATGAATTAAACTTGCCAATGTTTCTATTGTTATCTTATCGCAATAGTTTTTTTCAATATAATCCTGTACTTTTTGAATTTCGCTATCGCCGTGATTTCTTTGTCCCCTGAATATCGCGAATTGGGATTGACTATCTCTGCTGATATCCAATGCAAAATATTTTGAAATCATGACTGCTGTTTCTCTGTCAGCAAACTTTTCAACCAGGTATAGTATTAAGTTCCACAAACTGCTTGCTCCACCACTGCTGTAAATATTTTCATGTTCTGTTATGATGGCCCCGTCTTCAACTTCCACATCCGGGTATCTTTCTTTAAACTCCTGAATATGTGCCCAATGTGTGGAACATTTCTTCCCATCGAGTAAACCTGTTTCAGCTAAAAGAAAGGCACCGATACACAAACTGGCAAGACTT
>NZ_JASLCN010000021.1 GCF_030151805.1 Fluviicola sp. | reverse complement strand
GTGGTTGTAATCGTAGGGGAAATGTTGTTTTGAGTGATGACATCTATTCCCTGAACAGGGATCGTTTGCCCGGAAATCGTAATCAGGATTGAATCCATGATTGCCGTGTTTTGAGTGGAAACCGCTTTTGCCCAAACGGTTCCGTTTGTGTGTGCAGTTACCAGACCGCTTGTGGAAATCGTTGCAGTTCCCGTTACGTTAAGGATGCTCCAGGTAACGTTTTGAATGGCGCCTGCCGGAAGAATGATTGCCTCTGCCTGTAAGGTTCCTGCATTGGTAGTGATTGTTGCCGGAACGTTGTTTTCAGTTACTACGTCAATGCTTGTAACGACCGGTACCGGTAAAGCTTTCAAACATCTGATAGCACCACCTTGCCGGCGCGGATATCCGGCATTCGGATTCACAATGAAATTACTGTAATACAACATTTTTCCGCCGGAAGAACCGGTGGTGTTTGACCAATAGTAACCACGCTGTCCTACGAAATCAAAGGTTCCGGATGCATTACGCGTTCCGCCTGTTGCAAGCTTCAGATTACTTTGGAAAGCAGAAAGAATGTTGTTTACCGACTCAGCTGTGATCACAGCCTGCCATTCGTCGGCTGAAGGCAAATGCCATTCGTTTCCAAGCGCTTTACAAGGATCGCAACCGTTTGTTGCCGTTACATCATTCGGGGTTTCAGCCTGCCAGGTATCGGAAAGCGCTGCTCCGTCCCACCAAACCGGAGTACTGTTCAGAAATTCGGTAGTAGCAACCAAACCTGTTGGGTTATTTGGTGTTGGGGCAACGGTTGAAAGAGTTGATGTACGCGCTTGATGTCCGTCGTCCCATCTTCCCCATTGGAACAGATCTCCATAAGAAGCTGCATCATTGGAAGCCGTTGCGATCTCATCACTTCCAAGATTTTGCTGCATCCAGACATTTCCGTCGGCTGCTCTCACGGTTGTATATTGAGTTGAAACACCTTTGTATGTCACAGTGATGCATCCTAAATCTCCCGGGTTTGGTCCCGGATCTCCCGAACAAGTTGTTGCTGCGGGTAAAACGTTTAAGGAATAATCTTCTGTTTGACCGGCTCTCAGGTTTTGATCGCATGCCGTAGAAATCGTATTCGGAGCATTTGGGTTACTCAAGGCATTTACATTGCTGTTTTTTACGATCCGCATCGTGGTTGTTCCGGTCAATGCACCGGCAGGGACTGTAATGGATGCGGAAATAGTGACAGCATTCGCCGGATTTGCCGGAGAAATCAAGCCGATATAGGTTCCTGCTTCATCAAACAAACCATTCTGATTCCAATCAATAAAAACCATTACATCACCTGGAAATGTAGAAGAAGGACCTTTAATCGAAATGAGGTAGGATTGACCGATCGTCACATCCGTAGAAAGGGATGTGAAATTTTCGTAAACGGGAGTGGTTCCTGATGTGAATGGGGAAGTGTTGTTGATGGTGCCGAACTGAACCTGTGTGATCATGTTGCCGTCTGCATTGTATTGAAATGCGGGAAGGCATCCGGATTGGGAAAATCCATTAAAACTAAAGCTCAGAATGAACATCTGAATGCTGATAAAAGCCAGGGTTTTTACGGCCTTGAATTTACCAGATACCTGTACGTTACTGTTTTTCATGTGTACTTTTTTGAATGATTAAAAAAGTAGTAGTAGTCCAGACAGCCTTGTACAAACGCGTAAAGCGATCCTAACTCAGTTGGTGCAAAATTATTGGCATGGAAAATCTACAACAATACCTGTAAAGGGTCAATTAATCTAACCTTGAGAAGTGGCTTTGAGATTCTAAAAGGGGGGAAAGACCGGTAGTTCAGCTTTTTTCTTGTAATTAACCGGGAATGATTATTCGATATTCTTTTCAGGACTTTGAGAATGTAAGAGAAGTCTGAACCAATCAATATCAGAAACAGGCGATTGTGATCAGCGCATATAATGGAACGACAAAAATGACAATTAAATCCTCTGCGTTCTGGCGTTTGTTAATCAATAGTTTCGTTAAACGCAAAGTGGCAAAGTGGGCAAAGCTTTTGAAGATACAAGCTTTAATAAGACCGCTTAGTTATTTGGTTCGTAAATGAGCTGCACAACCCCTGATTTGAACACATGGGTTTGGAGCAAACGCAATTCGATGCGGTTTTTTACCTCTTCAAATAATGGTTTTCCGCTTCCCAAAACTGTGGGGTGAACGGATATTCTGTAGGTATCTACCAAATTCAATTGGATAAAGGTTTTGATCAGACTTGCACCCCCATAGAGCCAAATATCTTTTCCGCCCCGTTTTTTGATTTCACTTACGGTTGCAGCGATATCGGAATGAATGAAGGTCGCTTTTTCGTCTTCCCTGATCCGGCTCGAAAAAACGAATTTGTCTTTGGAGTGTATTGCTTTCCACAAGTCCAGTTCTACCTGACCGGCAGCTGCATCCGGTTGAAAATTCCCCCAGGCATCGTAACTGACTCTTCCGTAAAAGATCGTGTCAATTCCGGATAAGAAACCGTCAAAATCCATGTCGTCGTCCATGATACACCAATCAATTTCTCCGTTTGGCCCTTCAATAAATCCGTCTAAGGTTACAGCTAAATCAAGAATTACTTTTTTCATTTTCAGGTGTTTAAAAAGTGGTGTAAATTAGTTTGTTTTATATGAATAGTAGGCTTTTTCTGTATTTAAGACAGTCAGATCTTTAAAGGAAACGGATGTTAATTCATCTGGTTTTAAATGACCTTTTGTAAGAAGAAAATGAAGAAACAAAATCTTCTTGTTGGATGAGGTTTTTCGGAAGAAAGGGTAGAGGATGTATTTGGTTCCTTTGAAGGAAAACACTACTTTCCGATTGACTTTAATGTTCAGATCCTGGTTGTTCGGAGTACTCTTTTCATGTTTAAATGATTCCTCTGTCCAGTAATAAAGTAAATCTGAATTTTTATCTGCTATACTGTCGAGGTATTTAATGTCCGGAAGTGTTTCAGGTTCTTTGTTTTTAGAGCTACATCCGACGATGAAAAGGAGGGAAATCAGGAAGAAATTATGCATGATCAAGTATAGCAAAAATTATCGGAGAGTTATACTCGAAGGATCTACTTTTTTTGGCAGAGATCACTTTTTATAAACACAAATGTCCACTAAAAAGCGGACACTTGTTCTATTTATTCTGATTGTTTTTTCAAACGGCAACCGGAACCGATAATCCGGTAGAAATGGCAGTTGTGTAAGCTTTCATTCCGCTAAGAGGATCGTGAGGATATTGTTGGATAATGTTATCAAGTGTCCAGATGAATCCGCCCGCAACACAGGTTTCACTGCTAAATGACTTCATGAGCTGTTTTACTCCGTAAGCTTCGGCATTGGTCCAGTCTCCGGCAAGGATAAAGTTATCCGTATTAAAATGACTGATCGTGCCCGTAATTGCATCCGCCCAGTTTTGAGGATCGTTTCCGCCTCCACCGTCATAACACTGCAGGTTCCACCATTTCACAGCACCCGGATTGGACGAGTTTAAAGCTTCCAGTGAACCGACCCAGAAAGATTGTTCAAAAGTGTCGTAAGGACAGAAAGTGATTCCGAAGCCCATTCCGATCAGCATCTGGCAGAAAGCCACAAATGATTCCTGATCGTATGTTTCTTCACAATCCATGTCAATGATGCTGATGGATGGAAATGTTTTTCGGAATGTGGCGAAACATTTTTCCAGGTTGGTGCCGCTGAATGAATTGCCACCGTCGTTATAAATTTTCTGAATGGTTTCATAGTCCTGTACGCCACCACCACCGATTGACGCACATACTTGTGTGATACTGCCTCCGATAACCTTGTTGATCAGCGCAGGCCAACCCACATCTCCGACATAACTGCCTTGCGAAATAATGTTCGTATTGTTGAAATAGATATCACCCATAATTTGCGGGGTTTTGATATCGTAATTTCTTCCGATGTGAAAAAGACTCAAAATGAGTGTGGTAAAACCAGATTCCTGAAGTTGAGAAACGGTATCTCCCGGAGCGGGGTAAAAACATCCTTCAGCGTAAACTGCACTATTTAAAGTTGACATATTTGTTGTTTTTAGAGTTATTAAATTGATCCTGTGAAGGAAGTATGTTTTAACTCCGGATACAAGAGTATAATTACCTGATTATCAAAACCGGGTAATTATTTCTTTGAAACAAACGAGTTCTTAAATGCTTTTTATACGTTCTTCTTCCAGGTCGATCTGATACAGCTGGCGCCGGATAATTTCTTCATTGATCTTGGGATCTTTGTTGAGTTCGGTTAGGTATTCCCGCTGACTTTCCAGCGCTTCAATAAAAAGGGCTTTTGTTTTTTCCGTGATCCGGCTCTCGTCTGAAGCTTTGGTTTTTTCTTCCCATTGTTTCAGAAACTTTTCCAATTCGGCATGGCCATTCAATTCGTTTTCATGTTTCTGTTTCAAAAACTCAAACACGTGTTGTTTCAAACCACGTTTTATTTCTTTCCGGGTTGCTTCTTCTGATTCTTCACTAATGAAATGATCAAACAAACGCCAGCGATTGATCAGGTAGGGAAGAGTGAGACCCTGAATGACCAAAGTGAGCAGGATGGCAATAAATGTGATGAAAAGAATCAGGTTCCGGTGAGGAAATGGTGCGCCATGCAGCGTAACGGGAATTGCAAGGGCTGCTGCTAATGAAACCACACCGCGCATCCCCGTCCAACCAAGTATTAGCGGAAGTAACAACCGCTGTCTTTTTGCAGCGGGACCTGTTCTCGGAGCAACTCCCGGCCGGAAAATAAGCGTGGAAATCATTGCGACATAGGAACTGATCATTCTCGCAAGGATCAATATGGCGGTCACCAGTACCCCATAACCGATCGCGGTACTTAGTGAAATACCGTTTGCATGAAGTCCGTCTACAATTTCAGGAAGTTCCAGCCCGATAATCAGGAATACGATTCCGTTCAGGATAAAGATAAAACTTTCCCAAAAGCTGAAACCTCTGATCCGGCTGGCGCTGTTTAAAAAAATGAGTCTTCTTGCCGACATGAACAAACCGCCGCTTACAACGGCCAGTACGCCCGAACAATGCAATTGCTCCGCTGCCCAATACATAAAGTAAGGTTCGATCAGTGTGAGCGCAATATCGGACGGAGCATCCGTAGGCAAACGTTTATGCGCCTGAACAAAAATCCAGGCAAGGATCAAACCGATTCCTGCACCGCCGAGAATCATCCATAAAAAACTGAATGCTGCTTGTTGCCAGATGAATTGACCCGAACCAACAGCCAGTAAAGCGAAACGGAAAATGATCAGGGAAGAAGCGTCGTTGAGCAAACTTTCACCTTCCAGGATGGCGCTTGTGGATTTGGGAATTTTTACAAATTTGGTAATGGCTCCGGTACTCACCGCATCGGGTGGAGAGACAATTCCTCCCAACAAAAATCCCAATGCCAACGTAAAACCGGGAATGGCATAATTGGTCACAACAGCCACAGATAACGCGGTAAAAAACACTACCAGGAAGGCAAAACTTCCGATAATGCGCCACCACTTTTTCATTTCTTTGAATGAAACATTCCAGGAAGCCTCGAACAATAAAGGAGGCAGGAAAATAAAAAAGATGAGGTCCGGATCAATTTTCACTGTTGGCAATCCCGGTATGAAACTGATCAATAATCCGCCGATGACCAACAGGATCGGATAAGCAATTCTCAATTTGACAGCCCACATGTTCAGCAGCACAATGACGGCTATCATGGCAAGCAGAAAAGGTAAAATCGTATGCATGGAAGTTCGGAATTGTATTTGTTAGTTTTCGTTTTTCAACAAAACCAATACTAGTAAAAATAGTTGAAAAGGCAGTAATGAGTTTGCTTTTTTGTTTCTTCTTATAAGGGTATTTGAACAGGGTGAGTCCATTTGACTTTTACGACTTTTTCATTCTTGAAAGTAATTCTCAATACATCAGGGTAAATGATAAATAAACCCGGTCTCGATCCTAAAATATATTCCCATTCGTTGTTTTCAGGTACGTTTTCGGCTTTCCCCAAAAGATGTTGAACGTCCGCCTTTGTTTTCCCGATAAGGATGTCGCGATCAATGATATCTTCACTCATTTCGTAGCGTGTCCCGGTGGCTGAATTCCATCTTTCTTTAGAAAAATTATGGGAAGGAAAGAAACTTAATCCCAGATACCAGGGAACAATAATTACCCTATAAACAACAGGCGTCATTGCGAAAGTTACCAGCCACGCCATTCGTTTTCTGGGTTTATCCGAATGAATCAATTTTCTGAAGAACCAATTCCAGATAATCACTCCGGGAATACTTACCAATCCGGTCAGAATGTAAAGTGCAATTTTGAGTTCCTGCATTGTTTTTGGGGTTCTTTTTCGATTGTACTCAAAGGTATTGAACAAAACCAAAAAAGCAAGGATTACTCCCTGCTCTTTTGGTTGCTCTAACATACATTTCTCCGATGAATGTCAGCAAGTTGTCATTGAATTAACCGATATGAACGGCAATGGGCATCAGTGCAAATCCATCGAAGAAACCACTCACGGAGATGGTTCCTGATTCGTATCCGGATGCCAGCGTGAACGAGATTTCTGCTGCAATGGGTTTGGGAGGATCCGGCCAGGCAGTAATGGTTCCTTTTCCAAGCGTTTTCACCGATGTAATTCCCGAATTGACCTGCGCAGCACCATCGTATTGCAGCTTGGTTTCGGTTCCCATTCCGAATAAGGTTTGAATGGCTGCATTTCCAACGGCAGTCTGACCTGTCGCGTCCTCGGATATTATTACGTCAAGCGTGCCGAAAGGTCCGTTG
>NZ_JASLCN010000019.1 GCF_030151805.1 Fluviicola sp. | reverse complement strand
GCCCCGTTCTTAAAATTCACTCCTTTGTTGAAAATTTGGGGGAGTTTGAGGAATTGAATTGGCATGTTAGCAACGGGAATGTTATTACAGGTCCGATTTTCGATTATTCATTTCCATATTCCGGAATGTATACGGTTTATCTATCGGCAGAAACGGTTAACGGTTGTATCGTTCAAACGGATAGCGTATGGGTCCATGTTTTCCAAAATCCGGACGCAGATTTTTCAGCGAACCCATCTCCGTTTATTGTCGGAGAAACCATTCACCTTACGGATGAATCTGTGGGGAATGTGACTTCCTGGAAATGGATGTATGAAGATGAACTGATTTCTCAACAATTTCATGCAGCAATTACACCAACTGTTTATGATAACGCTGAAGTGACGTTGATTGTTCAAAATGAAATGGGTTGTAGTGATACGTTGCGGAAAATAATTCCGCTGAATACGAACGATTTGGTTTATGTCCCGAATTCCTTTAGTCCAAATGGTGACGGAATAAATGATGAGTTTATGCCATCAGACATTTTGGGAAATGTGCATGAACTAACTGTTTATAACAGATGGGGTGAAATGGTTTGGAAATCCGGTGAAGGCTCAAAGTCATGGAATGGCACTTATCGCGGAAACGCAGTTCCAAATGGAACGTACACCTGGCATATGGTACTTAAAACCGGCGAAATAGCATCTCAGGAGTTGACAGGCCATGTTAATTTGATTCGTTAAGCGAAGGGCATTTATTTTGAACATCATCATTCATAAAAGAATCGTTTAATCCTTCACAAACCGCTGAATCCGTTTCATTCCCTCTGATTGATAGTGAAACCAGTATAATCCCGAAGAAAGAAAAGATAAATCCAGGTTCAAAAATTCGGCTTCGTTTTTTAGTTCGGTAATTTTTGCTCCTTTGGAATCGAAAATCTGAATAGAGTAAGGTTTGTTTTCAGGAAGCTGAAGTTGAATGATTCCGGAAGACGGATTGGGGCTTAGTTTTAAGCCGAGATCCGGATAAACGGATGGATGGGAATCTTCGACATACGTGTAAACAGTGATTTTATGTGTGTTTGCAGTTCCTCCACCATTGTTGATCAGGTAAATTTTCTTTCCGTCTGGTGAAAGGGCGATGTCTCTCAATCTTCCGTTTTCCTGCTGATCTTCTCCAAAAAACCGTTTGGGATTCGGGTTCTGATTGGTAGACGGAGCAATTGCTCCCTGTGCAGTGAGTTTGAGTTGATAAACTTCCATATCCGTGTTGTCACCGTTTTTGAGCGTAACGAGAAGGATGCTGTTTGTCCATGCCGGAATTGCCGGGCTGTTGTAATAAATTCCGTCGGATGGGGCAATGGTGCACCAGGAATTTCCGTTGGAGCTCGTTGGAGTCGGTTCTGCGCAAAAAGAATAGAAAGCTTCTGCCAAATGGTCGTTCGGAATCAAATTATTCGGGACATAATTGGCGATGTAAGCTGCTTCTCCTGCAAAATTGTTGTCGTTGTGATAGCCGCGCACATTCTTCCAGCCATAATTCATTCCCTTTTCCAGGATGTTGATCTCGTCATCTGTACGGTCTCCGTGTTCAATATCGTAGAGAATATCCAGGTCGGAATTGTAGAGAAGTCCCTGCGGATTCCGATGTCCTCTTGTATAAAAAGAGTTTCCGGGAATCGGATTGTCTGCCGGAATACTTCCGTCCATGTGGTAGCGGTGAATTTTTCCGTTATCCGTACTCGGATCGGATGCAAAATTATTCGGGTTGTCGGATTGCGGATTATAGCATTGCGGGCTGTTAGCTTCGGATGCACCGTGATCTCCAACCGAGACAAATAAATAAGGAGTGTTGTTTTGTTTGACACTCAATAATCTCCCGCCCAGATGATCGTATCCGTTTGAAATACCTAAAATGATGTCCTGATAAGCGATAACCTGTTCTGTGTTCGGATTCCATTCCAGTCTCCGGATTTTGTAACGCGTGTCCGGATTTGCAGTTGTTCCTGAATTATAAGAATACATGAAGTAGATAAAAGAAGAGCCGGAAATATTGAAATCAGGATGCAGTGCCAGGCCCAATGTGCCGCTCCCGATTGAAAGCGATGGACAAAGAACGGAAGTTTCCAGGGGGCTTCCTCCGAAATAATCAGTTGCCGTATGGATAATTGTTTTAGCTCCTGTTTGCGGATCAACTCTGGAAACCGTTCCGCCGCTTTCAGTAATCCAAAGCATGTTATCAGGTCCGTAAGTGATTTCCCATGGCAAAGAAACCGGAGTAGAAAGCTCCGATCGCGTAAATGTTTGAGAAATACTTTCACAAGAAATCAGGATCAAAAAGAGGAAAAGGTCATGTTTCATTTCAATAACTAAAGAATAATTTGACTGTGTTCAGGTTTTCTTTCATCGTACTTCACTTTCACCTTGCTTTGAGTCTCTAAACGGTTAAGAAATTTTTGAATGCGGATGGTGTTGGGAACCTGTTCCGATACTTCGTAGGTTTTGGATTTCACGTGGAATGAGTAACGGATGGAATAGGAGTAAACAACGGTTTTGTTTCCGGTCTCACTCATGCTGATTTGCTCGGCCGGTTCAATGGAAAGAATTGTTCCGATAGTATTTCCTGTATATTCTTTTGCCTGTTGGGCTCTGTTCCGATCAGGTAAAAGAAATACGAAGGCAAGGAGCAATAACAAAGCAATAAAGAGAAGGCTGGCTCTGAAAATGGAGCTCCAATCCCAAAATAACCATTTAGATGTTTTCTTCATAAGATAAATGACCGATTCAAGGTTTTGACTGAATGAAAGATAAGAATTAACTAGCTGAAAATAGAAAGTTAGCTGATCTAAGTTCATCCTGCTTATCTTTGTGGCATATTTTTGAATACATGTCGGAAGAAAAAAGAACAGACCTGGAATCCTTAGGAGAATTCGGTACCATAGATTTATTGACGAAAAACTTTCTGATTACGAGAGAATCAACAGCTTTTGGAATTGGAGATGATGCGGCGGTTCTTGAGCGCAATGAAGAACAATATACCTTGATTTCGACAGATATGCTGGTGGAAGGAATTCACTTTAACCTGATGTACGTTCCATTCAAACATTTGGGATACAAATCGGTGGCAGTGAACTTGTCTGATATTGCAGCAATGAATGGAACTCCGGAGCAGATTACGGTTTCTCTTGCCGTTTCGAACCGTTTTCCATTGGAAGCGTTGGAGGAATTGTACGAAGGAATTCGTTTGGCTTGTCAGCATTACAAAGTTGATTTGATTGGTGGCGACACGACTTCTTCCCGTTCCGGGTTGGTTATTTCGGTAACAGCAGTCGGTGTGGTGGATAAATCCAAAGTGGTTTACCGCTCGGGAGCGCAAACGAGTGATTTGTTGGTGGTTTCCGGAGATTTGGGAGCGGCTTATGTTGGTTTGCAGGTTTTGGAGCGCGAAAAAAGTGTTTTTGAAGCGAATCCGGATATTCAACCCGATTTGGATGGAAAAGATTATATCATTGAACGGCAATTGAAGCCGGAAGCAAGATTGGATATTATTCAGTATTTAAAAGAATTGGAAGTTGTTCCTACTTCGATGATTGATGTTTCGGATGGTTTGGCTTCCGAAGTAATGCATTTGTGTAAAGCAAGCAACAAAGGAGTGATGGTTTATAATGCCAAGCTTCCGATTGATTCGTTGACTTCCACTACTGCAATTGATTTCAACCTGGATCCTGCAACCTGCGTTTTGAACGGCGGTGAAGATTATGAGTTGTTATTTACGATTTCTCAGAACGATTATGATAAAATCAAAGGAAATCCGCACATGACAGTGATTGGTTATATGACAGATGTAAGCGAGGGAGTTTATCTGGTTGATACGAATGATTCACTGGTTCCTTTGAGAGCTCAGGGGTGGAATCATTTTAATTCGAATCCGGAAGCGTAAAAATAAGGCACAAAAAAATCCCGTCTTGGTTAAACCGAGACGGGATTTTTTTTATTTATTGTCTTTCTGATCTTTCTTTCTCAATGGATCTGTAATTTCTCCTCCGCCTCCTGCTGGATCAGTTGGATTGGAAGTGCCAGGATCAGCAGAAGTAGAACCTGTTCTACCAGCATTTAATGAATTTGCTGAACTTGTACTTCCACCATCTCTCGAACCTGTAGTCGGGATAGCGGATCTTCTTGACTCAACTGTTGGTTCTGAAGACTGTACATTCGGACGAATGTCAGCTTTCTCACAAGCAGTGAACAAAATTAATAAGGATGCTATTACTGTTATCTTTTTCATATCGCACAAATGCATACTGAACAAATATAAACTATTTATTCATTCATTTCCAAATTTTCATAAGGAATTTTGATTAAAACGCGCGTTCCCTTGATTGAACGGTCAGGATTTGTCATCTGAAAGGGCCCGATCAGCTCGTAATCCTTATTCCACATTTGTCTGATCAGGTCAATTCGTTTCGATGTTATTTCCATTCCCTGCGACTTGTGATCGCCTTTAAACTTGGCTTTTTTGTTCAAACTGAAATCAATTCCGATCCCGTTATCATCAATACAGATTTCCAATTGATCTCCGATTGCTTTGATAATCACCAGGATTTCTCCTTTTTTTGTTTCATCCGGAAGAATTCCATGAATGATACTGTTTTCCACAAAAGGCTGTAAAAGCATGGCAGGAACATTCACCTGCTCGGTATCAATATTCTGATTCCGGATTTCATACGTGAAGCGGTCCTTAAAGCGCATCGCCTCTAATGAAAGGTACAATTCAAGCCGCTCCAATTCCTGCTGAAGTGTGACAACATTGTCTCCTTCCGCAGCACTGTCGAGGTTTTTGCGGATCAATTTTGCGAAATTCGTCAGGTAACGGTTTGCCGAGATGCGATCCTGCGTATTGATGAAGTATTGAATGGAATTCAGAGAGTTGAAAATGAAATGCCGGTTCATACTCGCATTCAGGGATTGTTGCTCCAAAGCCAGTAGGCGGGATTTATTCTCCAGGTTGATCTTGTAGTTTCGTTCGCGTTCGCGTTTGATCTGTAATCGGAAATAATAACGGATGCCAAGCGCGATGAGGACAAAAACAATGATGTAAAACCACCAGGTTCTCCAGAAAGGGGGAGTGATTGTAATCGGTAAAGACTGTATTTCGGAAACCTTCTTGGTTCCTGAGATGGCCCGGATTCGAAGAATGTAATCGCCGGCATCTAAATTCGAAAGGATAATGGTTGGATTGAGTGTAGGAGGCGACCATTTGTCCGATTCCCCTTCGATCCAATATTGAAAAGTAACAGATTCAGGATCTTCCATCGAAATTCCGTCCAGATCAATAATCAGGTTGTTTTTGGAATAGGTTAAGTGCAAGCCGTTCAGTAATTCTGCCGGACTCAATTCTTTGTAATTCACCAAAACACGCGCAATATTCAGCTTCGGAGGAAAATCTGTGAAGCTGTTATTCTCGTTTCCGATATGCAGTTTCGCAAGTCCGTCGCTGGTTCCGAACCAAAAATTCCCGTCTTCGAACATCGCCGAATTGATGTTGGATTCCAGGTTGATCAACCCGTTATTCGTGCCGATGTGTTTTACCAATACCTGGGAGCCTTCCACGTTTTCAAAAACATACAATCCGTCATTGGTCCCGACGAAAATGTGTTTGTCTACCCGGTGAATAAAATTGATGAAACGTGCCCCGCTTTTCGAACTGTATGAAATGGTTTTGTAATTGATCCCGTCGAAAATCATCAATCCGTTTTCCGTTCCGATCCAAACCCTGTTTTCATTGTCGATCTCAATGGATGAAATACTTGCTTTGAAGCTTTTCAGGAGTGTTTGTTTGTTTTTAACCGGATTGATCTCATAAAGACCTTTGGATGTTGCAACGAGAATGCTTGAGAAATAAAAAGCAATATCCCGGATATTTCCGTTTTTATTGAGGTTGAACTTGAATTTCGTGTACTCATGCAGTACGCCGTTTTCGATGTACCCGATTTGTTCTTCCCCGGCAACGATCAATTTGTTGCGGAATGGCCTCACGACCCTGTAAGGACCAACAGCTTTGTCGAACGTGTAGCTTTTCGGTTCGCTCTTCATATCCCAGCTGAAAACACCGATATCTGTTGCGAACCACGCATTCCCGTTGAAATAGTCAATGTCCCAAACGGTTGTGGCGGGAATTGGAATTTTCTCGCAGGTTCCGTTCAGATTCATTTTGAAAGCTCCTTTGTCGTAAGAGCCGAATAAATACGTTTTTGAATTCAGCTTTTTTCCGCTCAGAATCAAATCCGAAGGCATTCCGGTTTTGGTGGAATACATCTGGAGATTCTGATTGGCAAAACGGATCAACCCTTTTCCGTCGCTACCAAACCACATATTGCCTTCGTTGTCCTGGAAAGAACAGTTGATGGCGTTTACAGGAAGGCCTTTACTTTCATCCAGATTGAGTTGTTTGAGTTCGGCCGACATGCGGATGACTCCTTCAGGTGAAACAAGCCACAGCTGACTGGATGCGTCGCTGTTAATCGACCCGATATACAAATCAGTTGCCTGAACCGGAATCGAATCGAATTTACTGAGCTTAAAATCCGATCTGAAAAGTCCTTTGAAAAAAGTAGAAATGAAAATGTTGTTTTTCGTCAGGGCAATTCCGGAAATACTGCGGTCTTTGAATGCTTCAACGCGTTTGAAATTGGTCAGGTCGTTTGTAAAATAAAGCCCGTCGCGGGTACCGATGTACAACTGGTTGTTGATGATTTCAAGGTCGCGGCAAGTTGAAGCATCTTCGTTTCGGAGTGTCACTTTCGTGATTCGTTTGTTCGAAATGATGTAAAGCCCGCTTCCCTCGGTTGAAACCACGATTTTTCCCTGGTAGAGAATGAAATCAGTTACACTGACTGTCCGGTCGTTATCTCCCAATGAATAAGTTTGTGCTTTGTCATCCGTGATTTCGGTGATTCCGCCCTCATGACCGACCCAAATGGTGTTTTTGATGTGCTGAAGACAGGAAATCCGGTTGTTGAACAACCCGTTTTCGAGGGGGAAAGTGGTGAATGTTTTTCCGTTGAATTTTGCCAGGCCACCAAGCGTTCCTACCCAGAGATAACCATTGTCATCCTGCGTAATGCATTGAACCTGTGATTGAGGAAGTCCCTGGCTGTTGGAATAGGTTATAAATGAATAATCCTGAGCCATTCCAGCAAGTGAAATGGCTGCAAAGATTATCGAAATGAATAATTTCATCCTTCTTTCAACATTTTTACAAAATCAGTTACACGGTTTCTGGCAACCGGAATCCGCAATCCGTTTTTCAGAACGGCATAATGTCCGTCTTCGTTGATATATTCTGCGAGGTTATTCAAATTAATGATATGCGATTTGTGAACCCGGAAGAACTTAGCGGGATTTAGAATGTTTTCGTAAATTTTTAATGTCCGCGTGTCCAAATAGCGGGTTCCGTCGTTGAAATAAATAGTCGTACAGTTTCCGCTTGCCTCCAGGTGAGAAATCGTGTTGTCTTCTACGATCTTCAATCCTTTGGTATGGCTGATCGCAATCCGGTTATTCGGTTTGTTTCTCAACAACTGATCGGATAAGTTGCGCAAACTTCTGAAGTAAGTCACGTAATTCTCCGGATCCTGCCCAAATACATTATTTGCTTCGACCAGTTTTTCAACGGCTACTCTTAAGTCGTCAATGTCTATCGGCTTCAAAAGGTAGTAAACGGCACTCGCGTTAAATGCGCGAATGGCATAATCTTTAAACGCTGTCACGAAGACTACGAGGAAATTCTTTTCTTCGACTTCTTCCAGCAATTCAAATCCTTCCGCACCGCTTGGCATTCGGATATCCAAAAAAACCACATCCGGTTTGCTGGCAGTAATCAAAGCTTTGGCTTGTTCTTTTCCGGAGGCTTCACCGATTACTTCGATCTCAGGACAAAAGTCGTCCAGCATCATAATTAAATTTTTACGTGCGTATTCCTCATCATCAATGATCAATGCGCGAAGTCTTTTCGGTTCCATAATGTAGTTCTTTCTTGTTCTTGATCGAATTTACAAGATTTAATAAACTACGGATTCATTTTGCTGCAGAACACATTTAAAAATCAACCGTTAAAAAATCTTGGTCAGGGTTATAATCAAAAGTTTATACCGTTAAAATTATTTATTTTTTGCTTAACATCCGTATCAAAAAATGGTATTTATCAAATTGATCACCTCGTTTCTGTTTTCTTCATGAGCCATATGCCCCACATTCGGAAGTATGACAGAAGAAATATGCTGCTGCCTGCAGAAATCATTTAAGGCTTTGACCTGGATCAATTTGTCCTTTTCCCCGCTGATAACCGAAAATTTTTCCGGGTGCTGTTCCATCAGGTAAGCCAGGTCTTTCCGGTTTCTCATAGCCAGCGACGCCCATCCGATCGCCTCCGGTTTCATGTGCTCCGCAATGTGAATGTAATGTGCAATAGTGCTTTCCATTTTTGCAGGATTGCTGAATAAATTCGGAATAGCCTCACGAATAAAAACAGCTGCTTTGGTTTGAACGAGTTCAGCAACACGCAGCCGGTCGTTTTTCTTGCTTTCCGGGTCGCTCCACGGATGCGAATGAAAAAGAACGATGTGTTCCAGAGTCGGGATCAGTCTTAGTAATTCCAATGCCGCGTATCCGCCCATCGAATGACCGATTACAAGCGCATGATCGATTTTTTCGTAATCAATGATTTTCTGCACTTCTTTTGCCATGTATTCGATGGAAGGAGTAATCTGTGTGTCGATCTTACTTTTTCCGTGTCCGGGCAAATCAATGCAATAAGCTCTCACGGGAAGATGCGGAATCAGTTCGTCCCACATGCTCAGATCTTCCATGAAGCCGTGTAAAAAAACAACAGGACTTCCATTTCCGGAAATCCTGTAATTCAATAATTTTTCGTCCATAAATTATTCTGTTTTGTCCTCAAAGTGCAAATTGTTAATAAGATAGGTTCAATTCTTTCGGTTTGAAAAAGCATCACCGGTTCTTTGGACGGCATTTCTTATTTTTGATTCATCAATGTTTCAATCTCGTCTGCCTCAATCGGAATATTCCGCATCAGATTGAAAGGTTGTCCGCTCGCCTGAATCACCAGGTTGTCTTCGATACGGATTCCCAATCCTTCTTCCTGGATGTAAATTCCGGGTTCGCAGGTAAATACCATGTTTGCTTCAAGCGGAACATTCCAAAGACCTACATCATGTGTGTCAAGTCCCAGGTAATGAGAAGTTCCGTGCATGAAATATTTTTTATATGCCGGCCAGTTCGGATCCTGGTTTTTGATATCCGTTTGATCCAAAAGTTTTAACCCGATCAATTCCGATTCCATCATTTTACCCACTTCCTTTTGGTATTCAGCCAGCATTGTTCCGGGAACCAACAATTGTTCAGCTTGTTTTTTCACCCGAAGAACGGCATTGTAAACCTCTTTTTGTCTTGGAGAAAAACGCCCGTTTACAGGAATACTGCGCGACATATCAGAAGAATAATTTGCGTATTCCGCACCCACATCCAGAAGAATCACGTCACCGTTCCGGCACTGCAAATTGTTTTCAATGTAGTGAAGCACGCATGCGCTCTTTCCGGAAGCTACAATCGGAGTGTAAGCCCATCCTTTGGAACGGTTGCGTAAAAATTCGTGAGAAAACTCTGCTTCGATTTCGTATTCCCAAACACCCGGTTTCACGAAACCAAGCACTCTGCGGAATCCTTTCTCGGTGATATCGCATGCTTTTTGCATCAGGTCCAATTCGATTTGTTCTTTTATAGAACGAATCTGGTGCATGATCGGAGCGCTTTTGTGAACCTGGTGAGCAGGATATTCCTGTTTTACTTGGATAATGAAACGGTCTTCACGTGTTTGCACTGTTGTATCTGCACGTAAATGCTCATTTGTATTCAAATAAATACCTTCCGCCTCTGCCATCAATTGTTTGAAGATGGTAGGGAATTGCTGCAGCCAGTAAACTGTTTTGATGCCGGAAGTTTCAAAGGCCTGATCTTTGTCCAGTTTTGCACCTTCCCAAATCGCGATGTGTTCGTTTGTTTCTTTTAAGAAAAGAACCTCGCGCTGAGTTTCGTTGCTTGCGCCGGGAAAAAGAACCAAAATACTCTCTTCCTGATCCACTCCCGATAAGTAAAAAATATCGCGGTGCTGAGCAAAAGGTAAGGTTCCGTCGGCACTTACCGGGTAAATATCGTTGGAATTAAAAACCGCAAGGGTATTCGGCTTCATTTTTAGGGTGAACTTCTTTCTGTTCTCAATAAAAAGCGCTTTGTCTATTGGAAGATATTTCATGTTTTTTCAAAATATATAAAGAGTTGTGAAATTACTAAAAAGAAGGTAGAATTGAAAAGGACTTTTGAATGGATCATTTAAAATGGAAAAGTTGTATGGTCCCAAACTTTTCCATTCTCCATTCTCCATTTTCAATTTTTTTTAGGTTGGTGTAAGTAGATCGTAAGTACTTTACGAACTACCGGGTGCAAATTTGTATCATCAAAGTCAAACAATATGAAAACAATATTCGACAGCATCCTGGTAAACCGCATTCAATTCGAGAGTTCGTCAACAGAAGTTCAATTGGATTGTTGTGTGTATGAGAACGGTAGTTCTTACGACAGCCAAATCTTTGTGAGCATGAGCGCTTTTAATCAATTGTTGTGTGAATTAAGTGTCCGCGGCATTGATCTGAACATGGATGATGATTTGGACACAATTGTATTGTCAAATGACGAGATCGTTTATTCGATGGATTTGACCGGAGACGATGAAAAGCCTGTTTTCTTGCCATATTACTGCTTTCCTGAACAAAATAAGTTGTTGAGAGCGTAGATCCGTGAGAATTTTCGAAATATCTTGGGCATATTAAAAAAAGTTGTATTTTCGAATTGTGTTCTGCGTAGAACATATTGGTTTGAAAAACATTATCTATGAAAAAAGTTATTGCGCTTTTTGTATTTGGCTCGCTGTTTTTAGCTGGTTGCCCGAAACATGAAATCATTCCTGCACCGACACCAAAGGTGGAATTGGAGTCACATTTTATTGGAATAGTCAACGGAACTCAAATAGAATTAACTCAAAATGTGGACGGATATTATCTGGATGCAACAAAAGTTAAATATATTCTTCCTTCACCAACACCATCCAAAGCAAATTATTTTGCAGATATGAAATCCTCTCAAAACCTGGTTTCAATTAAAGTTGGTTTGGGATCTGCAACATTTGACGGAAGTGCTTCGGGAGGAGATCCGAGTTTATCTGTATTTAATTCCTTCTTTACTTCAAATACAACACCGACTTATGCTTCTATGGCAGATTCGGGATTTGAAGTAGTTTACAGAGACGGATCAGGTGCTGTCTGGACTTCAGATCCTGCTCAAACTGTTCAGGATGTTGTCTTTACAAATATTGTTCAGGAATCTGACGGATCAGGAGATTATTCGAAATTTACCTGTACGTTCAATTGTAATGTATACCGACCGTCTGTAGATGGATCAGGGAATCCGATTGTGTTGTCACTACCGATTCAGAACGCGGTTCTAAAGGGTTGGTTCAAACGATAATTTTAAAAAAGCCATCCATTTCTGTGGGTGGCTTTTTAGTTTATGCTTATGCAGCAACTGAAGATTGGCATTATTGGGGATTTTAATTTTACCTTCAATACGCATCATGCGACAAACATGGCTTTGGATCATGCAGGTCGTTTTCTGGAGGTAGAACTGTCCTATTATTGGATCAAGGTTAATGAAGTCATTAACATGAAACCGCAGCAGCTGTCAAATTTTGATGGCTTTTGGTTTGCTCCGGGACCTTATTTGAATTTGTTTTATCTCAATGGAGTAGTGGATATGCTGCTTCAGCAGGAAGCTCCTGTTTTCATTACCGGAGAAGGATACAAAGCATTGATAGATGTGTTGATCCACAGAAACAATCTGAGTGCAAACGGGGAGAAACTGATCTCAGATAACCTGGTCGACGGAAATCATTTTGAACGTGTATACGTTGTGCCGCATTCAACGGCCTTGATTCATTTGTATGAAACGAGAAATCCGGAAGAACTTACCGCAACACGCTATAGCTTATATCCGCAATTGATCGGAAGTTTAACGGCAACTGATCTCGATATTGAAGCCTATAACCAATTTGAAGAACCGGAGATCATCAGTTTGAAGAACCGGAAATTCTTTTTGGCATGCGGGTTTTGCCCACAAGTCAGTTCCACCAGGGAATTGCCTCATCCATTGGTGTATACGTTCGTAAAATCGTGTTTCTTTTCGAATTAATCTTCGTGCTGCTGCACTTCTTCGAAGTATTGATCAATCAGCAGGTTCTTTCCTAAAGCAGCTTCAACAGCCAATACATCGCATCGTTCGTTCTCGGGATGCCCGTTATGACCTTTTACCCAAATAAGCTCGATCTTGAATGACTTTGCCAAAGCAAGATATCTCATCCAAAGGTCTTTGTTCTTTTTCTTATTGAATCCCTTTGTTTGCCAGCTGTTTACCCAGCGTTTCTGAATTGCATCAATCACATATTTGGAGTCGGAATGAATCCGGACGGGAATCTGATTGGTTTTCAGACTTTCTAAAGCAACAACAACTGCCAGAAGCTCCATCCGGTTGTTTGTCGTTAATCTGTAGCCTTGTGAAATTTCTTTGACGGATTGTTTGTATTTCAGAACAATTCCGTAACCTCCGGGCCCCGGATTGCCGCGGGCAGAGCCGTCTGTGTATATATTGATGTATTCTGACACCATGCAAAGTTATAAAAATATGTCGTTTTGATTTTTTATTCTGAAACTCGAAAAAAAACCATTTAATCGTAAATAGTTGTTAAAAATTCACCATGGTTACTATTTTAGGATTCCAATAATATGAACTGATGGAGTGAGCTTAAAATCGGCTAAACAGTGGGTTTTAGCCGATAAAACCCTTGTTTTTAAATTGGTAATCGTGGGTTAACTTTCAAGAAATGTTGAAAATATGAGGAATAGTGTTTTGAATTACATAATTATTTGAGCAATTTTGTAATCGAAAAGGAGCTGATATCTTCAGTTTCTGATTCAGTGAATAGTGGTTAGGTTAGGTTAACGAAAAGCGGTCAGCAATGATCGCTTTTTGTTTTTACCCTTTTTTCATTTCCGGTTCAAACTGGTGTAACATTTTGAAAAACTGATTGTTGCGATTTTTTTTGCGGTGGATCGCTCGTTGTAATTGATACATAACAAAAAAGCAGCCGGAAATTTCCGGCTGCTTTTCTATTAAATCAAAGGGGATATAAGCAATCTGTTTATCGGATCACCTCTAAGAATCCGGTTTTTTCGATCGTAGAATCGTCTTTCAGAATTCCGTTCAGTTTATAGAAATAAACGCCTTCACTGCACGGATCACCGCCCTGCGTTTTCCCGTCCCAAAAGATCGTTCCTGTAACGTTCTTGCCTTCATGAACCACATTTCCCCATCTGTTTGCGATAAGGATGTTAAACGACTTGAAAATATCGTATTTGAAGGAAAAGACTTCGTTTGTTCCGTCACCGTTCGGGGTGATGATGTTCGGCATCTGAAAATCTCCTGTCACTTCCACAATGGTTGTGTACGTATCAAAACAGCCGTTTGCATCTTCAATTGTTAAAGTAACGACATAGGAACCCGGTGTGTAATAATTGGTGTAAATAGAAGCACCTGTATGATTCACGATTTGCGGATTCGGATTCATGTCCCAAACCCATTCGATGATTCCGCCAACTCCTGTTGATTGGTCATCGAATTCAACGGTCGTACCTAAATCGATTAAGCTTGGGTTTACAACGAAGAACGCGTTCAAACCGACGTCAGGTATCGTGATAGGATTCATAGGATAAATAACCTCACAATTATTGCTGTCGGTAACCGTCAGTGTCGGATTGAAGGTATTCACATCGTGATACGTGTGATTGAAGCTGAGAGAATCGTTTACAATCGTTCCGTCTCCGGTATTCCAGACGATGCTTTCCAGGAAGCTGGTGTTTCCGATGTGGAATGTCACATCCTGCCCGCAACCATTCAGATCCTGTGTCCAGCTTGGATTGGCAACCGGGCCGAAAATTGTCAGATAATCAATATACGTAGTGTCAGAAGTACATCCGAATTCATCCGTAATGGATAAAGTGAGGCTGTAAGTTCCCGGGAAAACGTACGTATTGTTCGGGTTTTCTAAAACAGAAGTCTTTCCGTCTCCGAAAATCCAGCTGTAACCGGCAATGTTTCCGTAGCTAAGCGATTGGTCCGTTAAAGCGGCAAATACCGGCGGACATAAATAATCTCCGTTTGCATTTGTGGCTGCTCCGCTGAATGTGTAATCCGGAATTGCGACAGGAGTGGAGATTGTCAATAATTTTGAAAGCGTGTCTTTACAGCCGTTCGCATCCGTAACAATCAATACATATCCGTGTGTGAAACTTGAAGTGGAGTTGTTTAAACTTTCGCTGTATGCATGTGCATAATCTGTTCCGGTTCCTACTTGAGAGCCGTCTACAAACCATTGGTAAGTCAGCGGTGCTAAACCGGATGACGTATTTGCGGTACTTACATTTTCCAGGTTGCAGACAACAGAGTCGATCGTGAAAACGGCAGTTGGCTTTGTAATAGAAACAGAAGTGCTTGCAGGTGCTGAAACACATCCGAATTGATCGGTTGCAACAAGTGTTACAGTAAAAATTCCTTCTGTATGGTATGTGTGATTTACCGTCGTGTTCACGTTGTTTGTTGTTTGTGTGGTATTGTTGTCGTTGAACGTAAACACAAAAGAAGAAAGATTCACTCCGTTATTTTGCGGAGTCGAATTATTGGAGAACGTAACCAGGAACGGTGCGCATCCGGCATTGTCATTCGGAGTAAGCTGGGCCAAAGGAAGTGCGAGCGCCGTCATCGGGCTGAAAACTTCATTGTCTCCGCAACCAACACTGTTTATTGCTGTTAAAACAATGGAAAAGGTTCCGAAGTTTGGATACGAATAAGTTGGATTTGGTCCGGTAACAAATTGTCCGTTCCCCATATTCCACTGGTAAGTTCCGAATGGATGGGAAGAAGTGGAATTATCCAAAAGTGTAATCGGTGAGTTGACGCAAACACTGTCGTTCGAAATTCCGGCAATTCCTGCCGTTGTAGTGGAAATGTAAACGGTTTGAGTTGTACTGTCTGCACAACCGGTAGTGTAATTGTAAATGACCTGTTTGATGGTATAGGTTCCGTAGGTCGAATAATTATGAGAAGTGCTTCCCAAATTGGCATCGTCGAAATCCGGATCATCAAATGTGGTGGTGGTTCCGTCACCCCATCGCCAGATCATCAAACAATCGTCGGAAAGCTTCCCGATTTTAGATTGATCGTTTACAACCACATTCACAGGTAAGCTTGCAGGATTACAATAAAGTGTCTGAGCCGGACTGAACAAACTGATCGGTGCTTTGATGTAAACTGCATCAGGAATGATTAACGTGTCTTTACATCCTCTGAAATTCACCACTAAACTCACATCGAAATAACCGGTATCCTGTGAATAGGAATAACTCGGATTTTCTTCTGTGGAAGTTCCGCCGTCACCAAAATTCCAGAGGTAAGTAACCTCATCGGAAGTATGTGGCGCAAGAATCACAGATAGGTTTGTGAATTGAATGGAGCGTTTTGCACATTCCGGGCTTTGAACCAGGGAGAAATTCACGAGGTCCACTTTTCCGACCTCAATATATGCAGGAACGGTAACTGTTCCCTGACATCCCGTTTGGGTGGTGATTGTTAAAGAAACGGTGTAAACACCCAGGTTGTAGGTGTGAGGTGGTGGATTCTGCCCGTTAAAAGTGGTTCCGTCACCAAAATTCCACAACCAGTTTGTAATCGGAATACTGGCAGATGAAGTATCGATGAAAGTAACAGTAAGCGGTTCACACCCGCTGGTGTCTGTACTTGTGAAACCTGCAACCGGCGGAGTCAACGTGACTGCCGGTAAACTGATTGTTCCGGGACATCCGTTTGCTCCGGTCATGGTGAGCGTTACGGTATAAGATCCGTTATTCTGGTATGTATGTGCCGGAGGATTCTGTCCGTTGAAAGTTGTTCCGTCGCCGAAATTCCACTGGAAGTTTGTTCCTGCCGGACTTGTATTGGTAAATACAACGGATTGCGGAGCGCAGCCGGTTGTTGGGTTGGCTGTGAATGCCGGAACCGGAGTAGGCAGAATCGTAATTTGTTTCGTCGTTGAGCCGGAGCAGCCCAGGCTGGTGTTTTGGGAACTCAGACTGATTGTATATGTTCCGGGAGTAGAATAAATAACGCTGTTGTTTTGAGAGGATGAATTTGCAGGAGAACCTCCGGAAAATGTCCAGTTCCAGGAATTTGCTCCAACTGTTGAATTGTCTGTAATGGAAACCGGTGTGTTTTGACAGGCAGTTGCAGGAGCAGTTATTCCCGCCTGAAAGTTGGAAACAACGATTGGTTTAACCAGCGTGTCTTTGCAGCCAAAACTGTTGGTAGCAATTAACGTGATATTGTATGTTCCGGCAGAAGTATAATTCACAGCGGCCGGGTTTTGAAGTGTTGAAGTCTGTGTGTTTCCGAAATTCCAGGCATAGGAAGTTGCCCCGGTGCTGGTATTGTTGAAACTAACGCTTACGGGAAGGCTGCAGCCGTTTGCGGTCACCGTAAAGTTCGGATTGGGTTTGGGATTCACTTTTACATATGCTGCCTTTAATTCGAAATCAGCTTGACCATTTGCCGCCTGAACGGTCAATGTAACGGTATACGTTCCCGGAGCACTGTAAACATGCGTCGGGTTTTGAGTCGTTGACGCATTTCCGTCTCCGAAATCCCACGAATAGGAAGTGATCGGAGAAGTGCCGGCAGTCGACTGGTTGGTGAAATGAATACCTTGCTCTAAACAAACAACTAATGGTGACGCAGTGAATTGGGCATTCGGAGGCGTTTGGGAAAATCCGTAAACGGATACCAAAAGGCATAGAAGTAGTAATCGCATATTAGCTAAGTTTCAAGGTTCATATTGTTTTGAGACCGCAAAATTAGGGATGAGATGTTAAGCCCATCCAACTAATCTATTAATTAATCTCTCACTAAAGATGCGAAATTAATCCATTAAGTTGCTTGACAACCAACGTTTCATTTGCTCCAAATCCATTTTTTTTCGTCCGGCTAAACTTTCAACCTGATCAAGGGTCACTTTTCCAAGTCCAAAATACTTGGAACCCGGATGTGCAAAGTACCAGCCAGATACGGAAGCGGCAGGCCACATCGCCAATGTTTCGGTTAAAGAAACGCCGCTCAATTGTTCCGCATTCAAAATGTTGAATAAGTTCGGTTTTTCCGTGTGATCCGGACAAGCAGGATATCCCGGTGCCGGACGGATTCCGTTGTATTGTTCAGCAATCAATGCGTCGTTATCGAGTGTCTCATCACTGGCATAACCCCAGGCTTCTCTTCTCACTTTTGCATGCAGGTATTCGGCAAAAGCTTCTGCAAAACGATCCGCCAGGGCTTTGATCATAATGGAATTGTAATCGTCGTGATCCGCTTCAAAACGTTTCACGTGTTCATCAATTCCGTGACCCGCCGTGACTACAAATGCGCCGACGTAATCAATGAGCCCGCTGTCTTTCGGAGCAATAAAATCTGCCAAAGAAAGATTCGGCTGACCTGCGGCTTTTTTAGTTTGCTGTCTGAGTGAATGCTGAATTCCCAAAACAGAAGAGCGTTCTTCATCCGCATAAATTTCGATGTCATCATCCAGACTGTTTGCCGGAAAGATGCCATAAACAGCTTTGGCAGTTAACCATTTCTCAGCAACTACTTGTTTGAGCATCGCCTGGGCGTCTTCAAACAATTTGGTTGCTTCTTTTCCTACGACCTCATCTGTCAGAATACGCGGGAATTTTCCGTGAAGTTCCCAGGTTTGGAAAAATGGTGTCCAATCGATATAATCAACCAATTCCGAAAGATCCTGCTGTTCGATAACCTGAACGCCTAATTGGTTCGGTTTTCGGATCGTTTCCTGATTGAATTCAAGAACCAGTTTATTTTTCAACGCATCGGCATAGGTCAATAGCTGCTTAGCCCCGCGGTGTTTCTCATGGTGTTCGCGCACCCGGGCATAATCCGCCTGAACGTCTTTCACGAACTGTTCTTTCTTTTGTCCGAGCAATTGCTCTACAACTGTTACGGAACGGGAAGCATCCAAAACGTGAACCGTTTGTCCTTTTGTATAATTCTGTTCGATTTTTACAGCTGTATGTACTTTGGAAGTTGTTGCTCCTCCGATCAATAAGGGAATGGAAAGATTAGCGCGTTCCATTTCTTTGGCTACGTAAACCATTTCATCCAAAGAAGGCGTAATTAAACCGCTGAGTCCGATGACGTGTGCTTTTTCGTCAATGGCAGCCTGGATGATTTTCTCAGCCGGAACCATAACCCCAAGATCTACAATTTCGTAATTGTTGCAGCTTAAAACCACGGAAACAATGTTTTTACCGATGTCGTGTACGTCGCCTTTCACGGTCGCCATAATGACTTTTCCGGCAGAACTGGAAACTCCGTCTTTCTCGGCATCAATGAACGGTAGCAAATAAGCAACCGCTTTTTTCATGACACGGGCAGATTTTACTACCTGGGGAAGGAACATTTTTCCGCTTCCGAATAAATCTCCGACAATGTTCATTCCATCCATTAACGGACCTTCAATTACCATGATCGGGCGAGGGAACTGGTGTCTGCATTCTTCTACGTCTTCGTCGATGAAATCCACGATTCCTTTTACGAGTGCATGTGCTAACCGGTCGTTCACCGGAGCATTTCTCCATTCCTGGGAAACTTCTTTTTTCTTGTCTTCGCCTTTGAAACTTTCTGCAAAATCCAGTAAGCGTTCAGTAGCGTCGGGCCGTCTGTTTAAAAGAACATCTTCAACGTGTTCCAGTAACTGCTTATCAATATCGTCGTAAACTTCCAGCATGGACGGGTTTACAATCCCCATGTCCATTCCGTGTTT
>NZ_JASLCN010000494.1 GCF_030151805.1 Fluviicola sp. | reverse complement strand
CGATTAACGGCGGGGCGAACCAGACAGTGAGTAGCGGAGCAGGAACAAGCGCAACGGTTACAGCTCCAACCGGAACTTCGGGAACGTTTACTTACAATTTGGTAAGTGTGACGAGTGCAATGGGGTGTTCTCAAAACCAAACGGGCTCAGCTACCGTAACGGTTAATTTATTACCAACAGCAACGATTTCCGTAACAGTAACTGTTTGCCAGAATGCTACGGCTCCTACGATTACTTTTACGGGGGCGAACGGAACAGCTCCTTATACATTTACGTACAACATCAATGGTGGCGCCAATCAAACGATGAGCAGCGGGGCGGGGGCTACAGCCACAGTTACCGCTCCAACCGGAACAACGGGTGTATTTACTTACAACCTGATAAGTGTTTCCAGTGCCACAAGCTGTTCTCAGAATCAAACGGGAAGCGCTGTGATCACTGTTAATCCAACTCCGACAATCGGTGGGGTGTTTACAGCTTGTGCCGGATCTACGACTCAATTGACCGGAAGCGGAACTGCTGCGGTAACGAATCCATGGACCTCTTCCAATCCGGCTGTTGCCACCGTTTCAAGCACGGGATTGGTAACCGGAGTGAATCCGGGAACGAGTACGATTACATACACCAATTCGAACGGTTGTTCTGCAACTCAAGCGGTGACAATTACATCCGGTGCGACGATCACAGGAACTTTAAGTGTTTGTATCGGCGGAACAAGCCAATTGAGCGGAACAGGTACTCCGAATGCTACCAATCCGTGGGTTTCATCTAATACGGCTGTAGCAACGGTTTCCAATACAGGTTTGATCACCGGAGTTTCAGCCGGAACAACAACGATTACTTACACTAACTCAAGCGGATGCCTGGATAATCAGATTTTAACGGTGAATTCGCTGCCTACAGTAAGTGGTTCCGATGTTTGCCTGGGGGGAACTTCTCAATTGACAGGCTCCGGAACTGCCAATGCGACTAATCCGTGGGTTTCTTCGAATACCGCTGTAGCTACTGTTTCCAATGCAGGCTTAGTAACTGGTGTTTCAGTCGGATCAACGACGATTACGTATACCAATTCGAATGGCTGTTCTAATACAATGACATTGAATGTGGTCGGGAATCCTGCAGTAACAGGAACATTGACAGTCTGCGTCGGAGCTACGACACAATTGTCCGCAAGCGGAACACCGAATGCGACGAATCCGTGGACATCATCGAATACCGCTGTTGCGACGGTTTCCAATACCGGTTTAGTGACCGGTGTTTCGGCCGGAACAGCAACCATCACCTTTACGAATTCATCGTCGTGTCAAAGTACGGCTGTTGTTACAATCAATCCGCTGCCGACGATTACCGGAACATTGAGTGTTTGTGTGGGATTAACTACCCAATTAACAGGTTCGGGAACTGCTAACGCTACTAACCCGTGGGCATCATCCAATACAGCTGTTGCCACCGTTTCCAATACCGGATTAGTGACCGGCGTTTCGGGAGGAACAACAACGATTACTTATACAAACAGCAATGGTTGTTCTCAAACGGCTTTGCTTACTGTTAACCCTTTACCAACGGCAACTATTTCGGGAGCAACGACCATTTGTGCCGGTTCGGCAACGACGTTTACGATTTCCGGAACACCCAATGCTGCCGTAACGTATTCAAATGGAACCGCAAATTCAACTGTTACGTTGAATGCAGCGGGAACTGCAACCGTCAATACAGGAGTTTTGAATACCACAACAACCTACACGCTGGTTTCAGCTCAATCTGCTGCTCCGGCGTCTTGCAATAACACGTTGACAGGATCAATTACCATTACCGTTAACCCGATTCCGGTGATGGATCCGGTTGCAAACGTGGTTGTTTGTCCGAATGGGAATGTGGCGATTCCATCTTTCACCTCCACGCCAACAGGATCAACGTTTGCATGGACGAACACTAATACTTCGATCGGACTTGGAGCGAGTGGAGCAGGTGATATTCCTGCTTTCGCCGGAACGAATCCGGGAACAACACCAATCAGCGGAACGGTAACCGTTGTGCCTACTTTGAACGGTTGTGCGGGATCGAGTGTCACGTTTACAATCGGAGTGAGTAATAACCCGGTTGCCAATGCAGGGGCAGATATCAGTCTTTGTCTCAATTCAACAACAGGAAACCAGATCGGTTCGGCTCCGGTTGCGGGAAATACCTACTCGTGGAATCCGGCTACGGGATTGAATGATGCTACGATTTCCAATCCGCGGGTAAATGCTTCAACAGCCGGAACCAGCTCATACACTGTTACAGTAACGAATCCACTTGGATGTATTGCCACAGATGTAGTCGTCGTGACGGTTAATCCGTTGCCGCTTGTTTCATTTACAAGTAATGCAACAAATGGTTGTGCTCCGGTTTCGATCTCGTTTACCAATACAAGTCCGAATTCAGTGAATTGTGTCTGGACTTTTGAAGGTGGAGGAACGCAAACCGGTTGCGGAACAATTACGCAGCAATTCAATACAGCCGGAACGTTTGATGTGACTTTAACCATTACAGATGGAAACGGTTGTGTGAATTCTCTGACGAACGCTAATATGGTGACAATCTATCCGGAAGTGGATGCATCGTTCGGTGTGAATACGATTGAGCAATCCATTTTGAATCCGGTGTTTAGTTTTGATAACAATTCGACAAATGCTACAACCTATTTCTGGGAATTCGGAGACGGAACAACTTCCAGTCAAACCAATCCGACGCATCAGTATGCGGGAACACCAGGAGTGTATCACGTGATTCTGTATGCTTCCAATCCGGCAGGATGTAACGACAGTGCTGTGTTGGTTGTTTCGGTAATAGATGAATTGATCTTCTATGTTCCGAATACCTTTACTCCTGACGGCGATGAACACAACAACGTCTTCTTCCCGGTATTCAGCTCTGGTTTTGACGGACAGAATTATACGCTTTTGATTTTTGACCGCTGGGGTGAGGTTTTATTCGAGTCGCACGATGTTGCTTTTGGCTGGGATGGAACGTATATCGGGCAATTGTGTAAAGAAGGTGTTTATACCTGGAAAATTCTTATTAAGGAAAGAAATAAGGACAAGCACCACGAATATGTGGGGCATGTGAATTTATTAAAATAAATATACCACAACTGAAACCTGGTTAGTAAGAAGGTCGATTCATGTATGAGTCGACCTTCTTTTGAATTGTGTAGCAGCAGGTATTAAAGCATTATTGAAAGTTCTTGAAAATCATTTCCCCCGTTCCAGGTGAAAGAAACCTTGTCCTTCATAGATTTTATCGGAATGATCGGTGATTTTGTAGTTGTAGTAATAAACTCCTCCCGGAGCATTATCTCCATCCCAGGTATCCGTTGGTTTTTCCAGTTTAGTCATGCTGTTTCCCCAACGATTGAAGATTTCAACGAATACTGTTTTTGCATTCGTAGTTCCGATATAAAAAACGTCATTGACATGATCGCCGTTCGGGGTAAAAACATTCGGAACGTGGATCAGGAAATCAGCTGCTGCTGTAACAAGAATCGTAATCCGGATGGAATCCGTACACAATCCGTTACTTGCTGTCAGAATAACCGGATAAGTTCCGGCATCATGATAGATTGTAGAAACGGTTGGATTGGATGAGGTACTTGACTGGCCGTTTCCAAAATCCCAGATATAACTGTTTGCATTTACGGATGTATTTTGGAAAACAACTTCCAATGGAGCTTCGCCTGCGGTCACTGAAGGAATAAAATCTGCAAGGGGTTCCGGTAAAACAGTTACGATGACAGTTTCTGTCCCAGAGCAACCGGAAGATGAAACCCCGGTCACGGTATAAGTGGTTGTCGTTGCCGGAGAAGCAGTAATCGTTGAGCCGCTTGTAGTATTTAAACCACCTGACGGGAACCAGGTATAAGAAATCGCGCCCGATGCGGTCAATGAAACGAATTGTCCCGGACAAATACTGCTGTTTCCGGGCAGAATGCTGATGGGCAATGTTGCATTGACATTCACAGTGATATTGATCGGATTTCCCGCGCAAGTTCCTGCAGTGGGAATGATGGTGTATACTACATTTCCACCGCTACCTGAAGTTAGGACCTGGTTGATCACATTACCTGATCCGTTACTGGCTCCGGAGACACTTGAAGCAGCAGCAGTCCAGGAGAATGTTGTGCCGGGGATGTTCGCATTTAAACTGATATTCGTGGCGTCTCCGGTACAGATATTTTGTCCTTGCGCAGTTGCGACAGGTACGGGATTGATCACGATTTCCATTGTTGCGGAAGTGGCTGCACATAATCCTGAACCAGATGCCGGAGTGAAGGTATAAGTAGTCGTTTGTGAGTTGTTGACGGCCGGCGACCAGGTTCCGTTGATTCCTTCCAGTGAAGTAGTGGGAAGCATAAAACTTTGACCGGAACACAACGGACCGGGATTGTTAAAGCCTGGTGTAATTTGGTTTCCTATCGCAACTGTCATGGTTGTTGTATTGGTACATTGCCCGGATGCCGGAGTGAAGGTATATGTCGTCGTTTGAGAGTTGTTGATGGCCGGTGACCAGGTTCCGTTGATTCCTTCCAGTGAAGTAGTTGGAAGCGTAAAGTTTTCACCCGGACACAATGGCCCCGGATTGTTGAAGTTTGGCGTAAGCTGATTGTTTACCGCAACCGTCATAGTAGCTGTATTAGCACATGATCCTGATGCGGGAATGAATGTATAAGTAGTCGTTTGTGAGTTGTTTACAGCGGGCGACCAGGTTCCGCTGATTCCCTCCAATGATGTTGTTGGAAGCGTAAAGCTTTGACCTGAACAAACTGTTCCGGGTGGATTGAAAGTAGGAGTACTTCCGTTGGATACGGTGATTGAAAAGTCGTATTCGCTTGAGGTGGGACAAAAAAGCGTACCGCCGGAAGTTGATCCCGAAGATTCTACATGGTAATTATACGTTCCGGGAATTGCCGGAGGAGTAATCGTAATGGAAGAGCCTGAAGTAGCTCCAAGACCGTTATCTCCGGACCAGGCGTAAGTGCCGGAACCGCCACTGACCGTTGCGTCGATACTTTCACCCGCACAGATGGTTGTTTCACTGAGATTGACAGATAGCCCCGTGCTGACTCCTGAAGTTGCCACGAAAGAATAAGCACAATTCTGGCTGGAATAACCATCAATCAGAATGTAATACGTTTCTCCGGGAATGAGGTTATTGATGGTCACATTGTGCGGGGTACTTTGCTGATTCATCTGCTTGTTGCAATATTTCACATCGACCGGGCCGCTGCCACAATTAGCTGCTGAAAAAACAGCCAGCTGAATGGCTTTGGTAGTTACAGGTTTGATACAATCATACACATATACGTCGAACGAAATGCTGGTTGATCCTGCAACAAACTTTAAATAACTGTCGTTATTGATATCCAGCTGATCCCAGCCATTGGTACTGCAAGTTATAATAGCGCTTTGCAAAGCAGGCCATGCATCGACCGTATAGGAGGAAAGCGTACGGCCACAATATCCGTTGAGATTACAAATCGGAGTTGCCAGACAGGCACTTTCTCCCGGAGCAGTGCTTGGAGCGCAAGGCGGCATTCCGGCAGGTTGTGAAAACAATGATTCGTTCATGCAGGTGCTGAAAAGAACGATCAGAAAAAGCGTACGAAGAATGAAAGCAGGAGCAATTTTCATGTGTTGGTTTTTAGTTGTTTTAGAAGTGTTTATACCAGAGAGTTAACATGTTGATTATCGGATGATGTTCAAATGCCCGACGTAAGCCTCTTTATCATCATTTCGCTTGAGTTTTAAAGTGATTTTCCAGGTGTAAGTACCATCCTGGGCTATTTTGTCGTTGTATGTTCCATCCCAGCCCACATCGGCATTTTTGGAAATGAAAATGCATTCGCCCCACCTGTTGTAGATTTCCATTTGATAGTTAAAAGGATCGTAACCGGAAGTCATAACAGGTTTGAAATTATTGTTGTGTTCGTCTCCGTCCGGGGTGAATGTGTTCGGAACATAAAAAACAAGTTCTTCTTCAATCGTTATGACTTTGTGAGTTGTATCGCTGCATCCCGCATCATTGGTTGCGATGAGCACAATGGTGTAATTCGAAGAACTTTCATTCGGGAATTGATGCGATGTATTTTGCGTGTATTCTTCCATGGAATGATCTCCGAAATTCCATTCATAATTGGTCGCTCCGGTACTCGTATTTGTCATCGAATAGAGCCCGTTGTTTCCTGAACTGACCGAAAAAGATGCCGTTGGTTTCGGGTACACGCACAGGTAGTCCGGAAAGGTCGTGTTTCCGCTTGAACAGCCGCCCGCAGTGCTTCCGCTGATTGTGATGTCGTAGCATCCGGGAGTATTCGCATTGAATCCGGGATAATTTGCAAAGTCGATAACGGACGTGTTTTGGCCGGACATTACTGTAAGCGGGGATTCGTTGTTTAAACTGTATGTAAACGTATAAGGCGCTGCACCTCCGATGGCTTTGATCATGACAACCGGCATTTCTTCGCCCTGGCAAATAGCACCGTCTCCGGATAACGTGAGTTCAAACCCCGGATTAATGACAACAGTCATATTTGTCGAAGTGACACAAGCTGCAGTATCAGGTGTAAATGTGTAAATGGTTGTTTGTGTGTTGTTGACTGCCGGAGTCCAGGATCCCGTTATTCCGTTGTTTGAAGTTGCAGGTAAATTAAAAGTAACTCCGGAACAAAGCGGCCCCGGATTGGTAAATGCAGGAATCACCTGGTTGTTGACCAAAACAGTCATTGTCATGGAAGAAGTACATCCCGGATTATCGGGTGTGAAAGTATACGTTGTGGATTGTGTATTGTCAATAGCCGGTGACCAGGTTCCGGTAATGCCGTTATTCGAAGTTGTAGGTAAGGTATATGCGGTTCCTGCGCAGATTGGCCCGGGATTGTTGAATACCGGTACTGTTCCATTGTTAATGACAACAGTCATCTGAATGGTTGCGGCGCATTGTCCTCCGTTGGGGGTGAAGGTGTAAGTTGTTGTTGTATTGTTATTGACAGCCGGCGACCACGTTCCGGAAATTCCTTCATTCGAACTTGCTGGTAAGGTAAAAACTGTTCCCTGGCAAAGTGGTCCCGGATTCGTAAATGTGGGTGTTGTGGTATTGACCGTTACGGTGACTTGATCTGTTGTGATGCAATTGTTTACAGTGTCCGTCACTGTTACAGTGTAAACGGTAGTTGTTGGCGGATTTGCCGTTGGATTGGGAATATTCGGATTGCTTAGATTCGTAGTGGGAGTCCATGAGTAGGTATAATTTCCGCCGGATCCAGAACCTGATCCGGATATTTTTACGCCATAATCTTCGATTTCAGAAGCGAACCAATACATTCCCGTCTGAGTTCCGGTATATCCGGCATAAGGTGCAATAATTCCCTGGGGATTTCCATACGTGCAGGCATTGTCGGAAGGAACAAAAGGAGCATTGTCTTTGGCGCGGATTCTCATTCTGAAGATTCCGGTTTGCTGACCTGCCGGAACGGTGATCGGAATTGTGCTGAAAGAAACCGGATTGGAATTCGTCATGGAAGTGGTATGTACTAATTCACTTCCCGGAACATTATCAAAGGTTCCGTCGTTATTCCAGTCAATCCAGATTCTGAAGGAATACGGAGCATTGTTGTAAAGAGACGGTCCGGAAACGGTTAAATAAAAGGTGCCTCCGGGAGTGGATTCTACAATTTGAGCCGTGTAATTACTGTACCAGACGCTTTGCCAGGCATTCGGTCCCATCGGGTCAATTCCTCCGATCAAGGTATTCAAATTGGAGATATTGTTTCCGTTCATTCCTCCGCTTGTTGAGACATTGTTGATGTAAACTCCGCCTCCTTGAGTCAGCTGACCTGGCGTTGTGCAGCCCGGAGCCATCGGGCCTGGATTTGGAGTTGTAGGCGTTTCCCCGATGGTTGCGCTTCCTCCGCAGGGAATAGTGACATCTGCTCCGGCATTGACAGGAATCGGAGGATTGCAAAGCGTCTGAGATCTTAATTGATTCGAAAATGAGATGAAAATCAATGTTAAAGCACCGGAAAAATACTTCCGCATTCCCGGCTTTATCCGCATAAGTTCTTTCATAGCATAGGTTCTTTACTTTGCTGTATCAAAGTGATAAACAGCTGTTAAGCTACCGTATTTTTTTTATGCTATCGTGAAAAACAAGGAATGCCGAAAGCTTATTTGATGTAGGTCAAAAAATATTGGAATTTGAAGCTTTATTTAGGTCTCAAAATCGTATATTCGGTGATAAACGGAAACAATTTCGATATCATTTTATTCTTCCGCTACAGCGAATAAAATGCATCATCAGCTATATTTTCGTACACTGTTTATTTTTACTTACTTGTCTAAACTTGAAACATGACAGATCCTGAGTTCGTTAAAGAAGCATTTAAGGGTTATTTGACTTTAAGTGACGAGCTTTCTATGGAACTCGCTAAAATATCAGAGATTTGTCGTTTCAGTAAGAATGAAAAAATTTACACAAGAGGATCTGTCGTAGATTCCGTCGGAATTGTAAAAGAAGGATTGGTTCGCTCATTTATTCTGAGCGGAGATAAAGAAATGACCATCTGGTTTGGTGAAGTGGGGGATTTCATTACGTCATTTTATTCCTTTTTTACGGGAAAAGAAGGTCTTGAAACCAT
>NZ_JASLCN010000466.1 GCF_030151805.1 Fluviicola sp. | reverse complement strand
GGAAATACCCGTTTGATTCCGAAAGTTACTACATAGATCAGATCTCCCTGTTCTTGATACATGGAATAATACCATCCGTTTTGAAGCTGAACAATTCCGTTAACGGGAAAATGCAAATCGGTAAAGCGGTTAACAGGACATTTATTCGTATTCCAAAAAATCATGGAATCTCCCTGGTAAACGTGAACAAACAACGTTTGCTCGAGGTAATTGTACTTTCTGGAAAATGCGTTTTTATCCAGATTTTTCCAATCTCCCGGAAGTTTATCCAATTGTTTTTCTGCAGCATTTAGCTGCTCCAGGAAAATTTGCTGAAACCGATCAATCTCATCTCTGTTTGATTGATTGAATTTGAATAATAAAACAATTAATAGCAAAAAAGAAGCACTCAGAATCAGTGCGTATCCTCGTTTTGCAAAAAATTGAATTATTCCTTTAAGCATAATAATTTCGGAGTCAATACCTGGATGAGTCGTTCAAATTCCAAATCTGCATTTTGATCGTTCTCAAACACAAAATCAGCCAGATGAGCGTATGGAGCAAGGTATTTTTCATAGCACGGAACCACATGATGATTCCATTGATACAAAATCGCCTCTCTCGAATAGCCTCTTGTTTCCTGATCGCGGTACAATCTTCTGTCGAGCTGCACCATCGGATCAACATCCATAAAAATAGAAAAATCAAGCAATTTATTTACTTCCTGATACTGAAACAAGAACAATCCTTCCACAATGATAATCGGTGAGGGATCCAGGGTAATCAAAATATTTTTATTTGGCGGAGCATTGAAATGATATTCCTTCACTTCAATAGACTTTCCGTCCTTCAAATCCTGCAAATCACGCACCAAACGCTCTTTATCCAAAGCTGTCGGCAAATCAAAATTCACTTCCCCGTTTTCATCGAGAAATTGCTGATCTATTGAAAGATAATAGTTATCCATTGAAAAAATCGTCGGCTGAAGCTCCCCGTAAAATGCCGCCAAACGCTTTAAAAGAGTAGTTTTTCCTGATCCACTCCCTCCACAAATTCCAATTATCATTTTTCCCTGTATTCGAAGGTTATATTTCCTTTTGCCGGTAGTTGTTTTACATCAAAAATCAACCACTTTGTATCCAATTCGGCGACAAATTTACTTGGAAATTCCGCAGTAAGCAAACGACTTGGGTTGGAAGTTGCCTGATTAATAGTTCCGGACACAATTCCGGTACCAGAAGTAAAGCTGTGAAAATGGCCTTCAGGCTTGGCAGAGTTGACATACCAGCCGATTCCTTCACTCATCCCGAAGCAGCCGACTTCCAGATCTTTCTTCGCATTAAAATTTGCACATGGTGATTCACAAGCCTTTTTCCACACTTTTTCTTCCATGCGGTAACTCACTAAATTGGCCGTTGTACCATTCATCTCAATTCCTCCAACATAGTAGGATCCTTTCGCATAAATCAGGGTCCCTTTTTCGTTCGGTTCGCTTCGCTTCAGCAAAGCACTTCCTCTTCTTCCGAATCCGACACGTGCATGAGCAATAAAGTTCGTTCCCTTTTGTTCCAGAACCTGCTCCGAAACCATCACACCTTTCGGGTTGTATTCCTTTACTTTCCATCCCGCTTCTTTTCCGGCATGAAGTCTGGCAGCAAACAAAATATTTTCTCCTTTCTCACCGGCAACATACCAGGAAATCTGGTCTTCGATTTTGGAAGAGCTAACCACATTTTCAGAAACAACAAAAGCATATAAATTGAAGTTGTGATGTGTCATGGAAACAGCAACCGTTGTCAGTTTTTCCTTGTCTTTGTGTCTGAACATCCACAGAAGCGCTTTTTCAGTGGTGATGATATCTGTCAGATACAAATCGGCAGGACTAAAACCCAATCGTTTGATCTGCATCAGGAAATTCAGATTCATCACCTTGATATTCCCGGCAGCGCTGAGTTGATGAATAAAAACCTTCCCGTCATTCAACTCCAGGTTTTCAAGAAAGTAGGCATATTTTCCCCCGTCTTCCGAAATGAAATAGGTTTCCTTCGCCATGGGGTTGTAAACCTGTTGCCAGGCACTCTTGGAATCTCCTGCAACCATTGTCAAATCTACTTGTTTCTGGGTCAAAGTAAGATCCCTGCTCAAAACGATACTACCGATTCCTTTCCATTCGATGATGTCATAGAAGGGTTGTTTAAGTGCCGGAATTTCAAAATTTTGAGCCGAAATAGAAATGCTAAAAAGCACAAAAAGAATACTTAAAGATTTTTTCATATAAGGAATAAAGCGTAAATTGGCAGATAAATGTAATATTATTTCATCCAAATGATGTCATTCACAAACACAATTAAAAACACTCTTGCGGGATTATCACTATTGATTTCTACACTTTCATTTTCTCAGGATCCTGAAATAAAAACACTTCCATTGGGCGAACGCGTTCCGATGATTCAGCACCAAATGGAAAGTCTGGACGGAAAAACATATAACCTGGAAGCCATGTCGGGAACCAACGGTTTATTGGTTGTTTTCTCTTGTAACACCTGTCCTTTTGTTATTGGAAGTGACCATTTCGAAGGATGGGAAAAACAATACAATGACTTGAAAAAATTTGCTGAAGCAAACGGTTTCAAAATGGTTTTAATCAACTCCAACGAGGCGAAAAGAGACAGCGACGATTCTCCTGAAGCCATGAAAAAAAGAGCTGCAGAAAAAGGATATTCCATGCCTTACCTGATAGATAAAAATTCAGAACTGGCAGACGCATTCGGGGCACGAACTACTCCGCATGTTTATCTGTTGAATGAGAAAATGGAATTGATTTATACCGGAGCTATTGACAACAAGGTGGATGGAAAACGCACTTCGGATGAGAACTACCTGAAGGATGCAATCGAAGCAAAAGCGAACAACAAGGAGATCAAAACGACCTCCACTCCGCCAAGAGGTTGCAGCATTAAACGAGTAAAAAAGTAAACTCTCCCAAAATAAAACGAACAAATGAACAAAAAACTACTAGCATGTGCCTTACTAACGCTCTCCTTTTCGTTAGTTGCACAACAAGGAGACGGAGGCATTCCGAAAAGTTCAAAAACGTCTGTTTCAATCAAGCAAATTGACAGACGTGTCTTTTCACAACCGGATGTTGCTGCCCTGAGAGCCGAAGATGAAGTAACGGATAAAACCGGAAATGCTCCATGGCGTTTCGGGTTTAACAATCCAGCTTCATTGAATATGAACAACTCCGGAACCTGGAATACACTGCCGAACGGTGGTAAAATCTGGCAACTGGTTGTCACCTGTGACAACGCTTTGACAGTCAATCTTACCCTCGACAAAGTGGTTATTCCGGAAGGAAACGAATTATATATCTACAATCCGGACAAGTCGTTCGTTTTAGGAAAATTTACGGCATATCACTTGTATGAAGGAAACCTCGGAGCGGAGTTGATTCCCGGAAATACAGCCATTGTGGAGTACTATGTTCCTGCAGCAAATGTTGGGAAAACAGCATCGTTAAATATCAAAACCGTAACACATGGTTACCGGACCGCAGAAGAATTTGCTGCAAAAGCATTCGCCGGTTCCGGATCATGCAATATGAACGTGAATTGTCCGGACGGAACTCCCTGGGCAAACCAAAGAAACGGAGTTGTAATGCTTGTTTCCGGAAGTAACGGGTTTTGCTCCGGATCTTTGATCAACAATACAATGAATGACGGAAAACCATACGTCCTGACTGCAAACCATTGCTACAGCGGAGGTGAAGCAAGCTGGATTTTCCGTTTTAACTGGCAGGCAACAGGATGTGCGAGCCCCGGAAGTTCACCGACTTTCTCGTCACTTTCCGGAGCCATTTTACGCGCAAGAAGAACTCCGTCGGATTTTTGTTTAGTGGAAATTACGGGAGGGCTTGTAAACAATACCGTTCCTGCAAGTTATAACCCTTACTTCTCAGGATGGGACAATACGGGAACTATTCCGACATCTGCGGTAAGTATTCACCATCCTGCCGGAGATATTAAAAAAATCTCTTTTGACGACAATCCATTGGTTATTTCCCAGGGAATGAGCTCTACGGAATCAAATTCTACATGGACGTTGAAATGGGACAGAAACACAACAACAGAAGGCGGTTCTTCCGGATCTCCTTTGTTTGATCAAAATCACCGCATTATCGGACAATTATGGGGCGGCGGAGCTTCCTGCGCAAACCAGACTAACCCGGATTATTACGGTCGTTTGACAAATTCCTGGAATCCAAGTGGAAGTAACAGTACGAATCATCTGAAAACATGGTTAGACCCAAACAATGCCGGAGCAACCATTATCGACGGGTATCCAACCTCTTCCCTAGCACTTGATGCAGCAATGTCTAATCCACAAGGCGTTTCCGGAACAATTTGTTCGGGAACGGTATCTCCGAAAGTGACTATCGTTAACTCCGGAACTTCGGTTTTGACTTCAGCAACAATCAATTACGGATTCGACGGAACAACCGGTTTAGTTTATAACTGGACAGGTTCACTGGCTCAATATGCATCAAGCGTTGTTACTTTGCCAACAACAAGTTTAGCAGGTGGTAATCATACATTTAAAGCAATCGTATCCAACCCGAACGGTTCAACAGATCAAAATCTGGTGAATGATACAACAGTTGCTTCATTCATTATTGTAGCAAACGGCAACCTGGTTACTTTAAACCTGACAATGGACTGTTCCGGTGATGAGATTTCATGGGTAGTACAAAACAATGCAGGTACAACAACTTACTATAGCGGAGGACCGTATACCATGACTCCAAGCCCGTCAACACTAAACATTCCTTTCTGTTTAAGTGATGGTTGTTACAAATTTACCATCAATGATTCATGGGGAGACGGTTTGAAAGGATCCTGGGGTTGTGCGGATGGATCTTACACCATCACAGATTCGGACAATACAGTTCTTGCACAATTGACAACAGCAAATGCGAACTTCGGAAGCACCCGAACGGATCCATTCTGTGTTTCCACGGCAAGTTTGAAAGAATTTGCAGCTTCCTGGAAACTATATCCGAATCCTGTAAGTGAAAACTTAACGATTGAAACTCCTGTAAGCGGTATCAAAACGATCCATATCACGAATGCAGCAGGGCAGGTCATTCAAACGCTTCAATCGGAATCGAACACGATTTCAATTCCTGCAACGAACTTAGCGAAAGGAATGTACTTCATTCAATTGACAAGCACTGAAGGAACTTCCCAAAAAAGCTTCATCGTTCATAAATAAGCAGATAAAACTTTGATGAAAAACCCTGGCAATGATTGTCAGGGTTTTTTGTTACCCGGAGTTTTTTATCCTCCCCCTTTGGAGGGGGATTGAGGGGGAGGAAAATACAGGATCATTGTATTTTATTGATTTTCAATACCTTTTCTCCCGATTATTCTTTCAAAACACCTTACTCATTTAGCTGTTGAGATTTTGATTCATTCAGAGGCATAATGATAGAATTACACAAATTTGAGAACAAATTTATTCTCAAATAATTAAATTGGGTTTGGTCCTCCCCCTTTATCCCCCTCCAAAGGGGGAAACTGTTCCAACAAAAAGCTCTGTCCCCTTTCTATCATTTTTTCTTTTTAACTTCGAATAAAAAATAACGAATGGCAAAGGTCAAAACAGCATTTTTCTGTCAGAATTGTGGTTATGAAACTCCGAAATGGCTGGGGAAATGCCCTTCATGCGGAGAATGGAACACCTTTGTCGAAGAACTGGTTGAAAAACAATTGCCACAAGTCATTGCCTTCTCGACCTCATCCGGAAGAACAGCCAAAGCACAGGTTTTACAGGAAATTGTTTCCAACGGGCAACGAAGAATTGTGTTGCCGGACAGTGAAATCAACCGGGTTTTGGGAGACGGTTTGGTTCCAGGATCGTTGATCCTTTTTGGAGGTGAACCGGGAATCGGGAAATCGACTCTTTTGCTGCAATTAGCCGTTCAGACTTCCCTGCGGGTTTTATATGTTTCGGGAGAAGAAAGCGAGCAGCAGATTAAAATGCGGGCAGAACGCATCGGGCAGAAAAATGATTCCTGCTTCATCCTCACAGAAACAAACATTCAGAATATTTTCAAGCAAGCAGAAGAAACAAGTCCGGAATTACTGATCGTGGATTCCATTCAAACCTTGTTCAGCTCCCAGATTGAAAGTGCTCCGGGAAGTATTTCCCAAATCCGGGAATGTACCGCTCAATTACTTCGTTATGCTAAAATGACAGAAGTTCCGGTATTCCTGATCGGGCACATTACCAAAGAAGGTTCTCTTGCCGGACCAAAAGTATTGGAACACATGGTTGATGCAGTCCTGCAGTTTGAAGGAGATCAGCATCACGTATACCGCCTGCTTCGCGGAATTAAAAACCGTTTCGGAAGCACCAACGAGCTTGGAATTTACGAAATGAACGGCTCGGGCTTAAGAACCGTAGAAAACCCGTCGGAAATTTTAATTTCTTCCGGAGATACCGGCCTGAGCGGAGCTGCCATTGCAGCTACTCTTGAAGGATTACGACCATTACTGATCGAAGTTCAGGCATTGGTGAGTACAGCAGCTTACGGAACGCCACAACGCTCCTCAACCGGTTTTGATCTGAGAAGATTAAATATGCTTTTGGCAGTCATGGAAAAACGCTGCGGTTTCAAACTCGGGGCTAAAGACGTTTTCCTCAATATTGCAGGCGGAATCCGTGTAGACGATCCGGCAATTGACCTGGCTGTTGTTGCGGCAGTTTTGTCAAGCAACGCAGACCTGGCGATCGACCGTTCAATTTGTTGCTCTGCAGAAGTGGGCTTATCCGGCGAAATCAGACCCGTAAACCGCATTGATCAACGCATTCGCGAAGCCGAAAAACTAGGCTTTGAAAAGATCATCATCTCAAAATACAACAAAGGCATCGAGCAGTCAAACTTCAAAATAGAATTGATTCCCTGCGGAAGAATTGACGAAGTCTTAAAAGCACTGTTTGCATAAAACAACCCGTAGTTTGTCAGCCACACATTCTAACTTGGAAATTACTTATTCCAATACATTCAATTGCAATAGTTTAGTTAATTTTGGCTCTCTAAATTAAAACGCTACAAATGAGAACATTGGCTATGGCAAGCATGATTTTGCTGTGTTTCACCTCGTTGGCTGTAAACACGCCGCCCGTTTTGAATTCATCTCAAACGATTGTCAACCCAGTGATCTGTTCCAATGATGACAGTCAGGTTCAGCTCTTCGTTCCCTTAGAAATTACGGATATTGACGGCGATCTGATCACCATTCTCAGCATGAGCTCATCGAATCAGGCGGTGATTCCGGACAACTCACTTTCCGTAGGAACCAGCTCCGCATCAGGAACATTGAGTACCTATCTCTATTCTCAATTCGGAACAACCATTTCAGGAACTTGTGTCATCACACTTCAGGTTAGCGACGGAACAGATAATGTTTCAATTACACTACCTGTAATTACGGTCGCAGAAACACCTCTCGTTACACTTGCAATTGATCCGCAAATCTGTAGCAGTGAAGGAACCGTTGATTTGAATCAATTCGTGAACCCCGCCGGTGGTGTTTTTGACAATGACGGATCCGTTTACGTCAACAGCGAGTTCAACGTGATCGAAATGGGATACACATCCAATGACTACGTAAACATGAATTACAGCTACACAACCGATGGAATTTGCTACGCACACGAATACTTGTCCATTGAACTTTTCATTTCACCGACCGTAACTATCGCAACAACGCCAACTACTTGCGGTGGAGCAAGCGGAACGGCTACCGCAACAGTCGTTGGAGGAGCCCCGACCCTGGATCAAAACTGGTCCAACGGAATCATCGGGCTAAATACGATCAGTGGGTTATCCGCAGGGCAATACGTTTATTATCATACGGACACCAACCAGTGTTCCACCACGGCTTCTTTTTCAATCGACCCGGTGGGAATTTCACTCACAAGCAATGTAACCGATGTTGTTTGTCACAGTCAAACGAACGGAAGCATCACCATTTCACAATCGGGATTAACAACTCCTGTAAACTATGTTTGGAGCTCAGGCCACACGGGAACTGCTGTAACAGGTTTATCAGCTGGAACATATACCGTTTATGCAACAGATGCCA
>NZ_JASLCN010000459.1 GCF_030151805.1 Fluviicola sp. | reverse complement strand
TCCACGGAACCATTTTATTTGGAGGAATCATCCTGGTTCTTTTCATGGCTCTGAACTTTTACATTCCGGTCGGAAGAACAGAAACACTTCACTTGAAAGTGATCAAAACAGCTAGATTCGGGTCGCGCAGAGGTGTCGGAGATCCTTATGCAATTGTTGATTATCACGGATTAAAAAAACAACTGGTTTTCCCTGCGAATACAACTATCGCAAACAACGATTACCTGGAAATTTCTTTGACCAAAGGCCTGTTCGGCTTTCCTGTTGTCGGGGAAATGCAGGTTATTAATCAGAGAGAAGCGGAAGAGGAACGAGCATATCAAAAAATGCTCGATCGCGCGGAAGCATACTATTCGAAAGGAAATCCGACCAAAGCCATCGAATTGTATGAAAGAGCATCCGGACTCAGACCGTCCGACACACTTCCCAAAATGCGGCTAAAAGAAATCAAAAAATCACTTCAGCAAAGCTCTGATTGACTTCAGCATGATCAATTCATGCTGAAAAACTGTAATTTAACGAATCCTTATAGAAACAAAAAACAATGCATTTCGAAGCGCACACCCGAAACAATATCCGGATAGCAGAAGTACTTTCCGACGAACCGGTTATTCAAACAGCCGAAGACGGATTGGATTTATTGGGAAACCTCTATTACCAGGGTTTCGACCGGATAATTGTTTACAGTAAAAACATTGCTCCTGCTTTTTTCGACTTGAAAAACGGGTTAGCCGGGGAAATCCTTCAAAAATTCTCCAATTACCGCATCCGGCTCGCTATTGTAGGCGATTTCAGTTCCTACACATCCAAAAGTATTACCGATTTTATTTTTGAAAGCAACAATGGAAAACAGGTCAATTTTTTGAACTCGGTTGAAGAGGCTTTGGAGCGATTATCACGGAATTAATCAATAGCCATGACAAAAGAAATCAAGTATATCGAATTAAAATCAGGATTTTCAAGTGACGGACCGGCTTGGATTGCAGAAGTTGAATTTTCAAAATCAGGTCAGACCGTTTACTTCAACAACATGGCATTGAAGAAACTCAAAACTCCCGGAATTACTTCTAATCATTACGACATTGAAACCGGAGAAGAATATTGGATTTCCGGTGTAAAACGCAACGGGCAGGACAGACATTGGGCTGGCGGAGGAAAAGTCCTTCTGGATGAAGAAATTGTTCCAGATTATTTGAAATTGGTGGACTTTACGATCATCAATGAAAAGCATTTTGAGGTCATTCAACTGGATAAAGATTTCGATAAAAGCCGTTTCAACGAATTGGAAAACTCGAAAGTTGAAAACCTTGAGGTTACTCATTACACACAGTGGTATTGGGATAAGAATCGTAGAAAACTGGTGTGTCAATAACAAAAGGATGGAAGAACTAATTCTTGAAACCGAACATTTGATTATCCGGTTTGTCTCTGAACAAGACATACGGGATGTTCATCCATTGCAGTCTTTACATTGGGAATTACTGATAAACTCGTAGAACAAATTCCCGGAAAACAATTATGAAACACCTCTTCACCTCCATCTTTCTGACGACAATGCTGCTTGCGTGTAGCGAACAGAAAAACAAACCCCAGCACAAAACGGTTCCAGGCATTCAGCAACCGGAAGAAGTAAGCAACATTCCCTATCATGAATTTCAACCCGACACCGCTTCAGGAATCACATTAAAAGGGTTTGATGTCGAAGCTTCCTACCAAATCAATTCCCTCTATTTTCTTACCGGGAATTACGAATATCCGGATGGGAAAATTGTTTATCCGAACACGGAAACAGATTGGGGCGACAGGTTATTGGTGATAGACAAACAGCATAAAATCCGTTTTCAATCAAAAGGAACGGGAGATTTGTATCTCTTCGAACCTCATTTTTATAAAAACGCTCAAAACGACAAAATCTTCATTGTTTGCCAGGCAGCTTTTGAATACTATTGCGGCGGAGACGTTTTCTTGTTTGAGAAGCAGAAAATCCAATTCCTCGGAACCATCGATGTTTCGGGTAAAGACATGGAAACAAGCTTAATAGACATTGTGCAGATCAATGAAAACAAAAAGGAAACCGTTTTTTCCTTCAACACCGACTCCTTGATATTTAACCCGGGAGGCGAAAAAGAAGCGCTGATTAAGAATAACAACCTGCGTTATAGCTACGATGGGAAGAGATTTAAGTTTGTGAGATAAGAAAAAATCAAGAACTTTGACTTCAATCTAAATGATTCTAAATCCATGAAAAAACAAATTCTTCTCCTACTACTTCATTTCGCAGGACTTCAAACACTTCTGGCACAAGACAGTTTATACATCAGACCTTTTCTGAACAAAAAGGATTTTCCAAATATTGATACCATTTATTACGAGAATGTTCGATCTCAGGGAAAGATCGGGTTTGAGGGCTGGACTATTTTAGAACGAAAACTTTCAGAATCTAAAATTCTTCGGATTGAAGGAATAGATGATAGTCAGGTCGCCAGGCATAAAATCGGAATCTGGAAATATTATCGAAAAGACCAAACTCTTGAAGGAATCGACTCCGTTTTTTTTGAGAATGGAATACTATTCGGTTCTGAATCTTACTATTTTAAATCCGGAAAATTGAGACGTTATATTAGCCGTACTTTCAAAAATGAGATTTATCAGAAAGGAATTCTTACCGATAAGAAAATAGAAATAGAATCCAACAAGGAGTATATTCAATACGACTATTCTGAAAAGGGGAAATTAATGCGGAAAAGAATCTGGATTGGAAAAAAACTCAA
>NZ_JASLCN010000430.1 GCF_030151805.1 Fluviicola sp. | reverse complement strand
CGGAGCCAGAACCGGTTTGAGCGGTGGTGCGTTGGCAAATTACGGCGGTGTGCTCCTGAGTTTGGAACGCATGAATAAAATCATACGGATAGATGAACAAAACCACCAGGTAATTACCGAACCGGGAGTTGTAACGGAAGAACTTCAAAATGCAGTAAAAGCTGTCGGGTTATTCTATCCTCCTGATCCGGCATCGAAAGGGTCTTGTTTTATCGGTGGAAATATTGCTGAAAATTCGGGCGGACCAAAAGCGGTGAAATACGGCGTTACGAAAGATTGGGTACTCAACCTGGAAGTTGTTTTACCCAATGGCGACGTTCTGTGGACAGGCGCAAATGTGATTAAAAACGCTACCGGATACAATTTAACGCAACTTATTATCGGGAGTGAAGGAACGTTGGCCATTGTTACCAAAATCGTACTGCGCCTGATTCCCCACCCTACTCATAATTTATTGCTGTTGATTCCTTTCCGGAACGGCGTGGAAGCTTGTGAAGCTGTCGGGAAAATCTTCATGGCAGGCATCATTCCAAGCGGTTTGGAATACATGGACCGGGATGCGATTATTTTCACAACTCCCTACGTGGACGATGCTCCGAATCTCTTAAAGGATGATCACGATGCACACCTTTTAATCGAATTGGATGGTTTCAACCAGGATGTTTTGATGCAGGAAAGTGAGAAAATCATGGAGCTCGCAGAGCAATTTGATATTGATGAAATTCTTTTTGCCGAAACGGAAGCTCAAAAGGACAGTTTGTGGCGCCTGAGACGAAAAATCGGAGAATGCGTCAAAACTCATTCGACCTATAAGGAAGAAGATACGGTTGTTCCACGCTACGAATTGCCCCAATTACTAAAGAAAGTAAAGGAATTGGAAAAGAAATACGGATTCAAATCTGTTTGTTACGGGCATGCGGGAGATGGAAATCTGCACGTCAATATTATCCGGGATCAGCTGAGTGAAGACGCCTGGAATAATCAACTTCCGGTAGCAATCCGGGAATTGTTTACCGAAGTTGTCCGTTTGGGAGGAACCATTTCAGGAGAACACGGAATCGGTTTGGTTCAAACACCATATATGGATTTGGCTTTCAGTGAAACCGGACTCGATCTGATGCGTTCCATCAAGCAGGTATTCGACCCGAAAAACTTATTGAATCCGGGGAAAGTTCTACCAAAAAAACACTCATGAACCGCGTAGACCGTTTATTTGGAATTGTCACACTCCTTCAATCCCGAAAATATGTGAGTGCCGAACGGGTTTCTGAGAAATTTGAAATCAGTATCCGAACAGTTTACCGGGACATTAAAGCAATCGGAGAAGCCGGAATTCCGGTAAGTTTTGAGCCAAACAAAGGCTATTTCATCGTTCCGGGATATTTTACTCCGCCGGTTTCATTCACTCTGGACGAAGCAAATGCCTTGTTGTTATCTCAATCATTAATCGAAGGTTTCGGAGACAAATCCATTCAAGCCACTTTCGATAATGCCCTAACGAAAATCAAGGCCGTTTTAAAACAGGTCGATAAAGAAAAAATAGCATTGCTGGATCAGAGCATCAAATTGCAGCTTCCCCATCGTTTGAACAACGCGTTTGATTATTTAGCAGACATTCAACAGGCTATTACCGAACAAAAACAAGTCCGGATCAGTTATTTAAGTTTAAAACAGGAGTTACTGGAGCGAACCGTAGAACCGATCGGCCTGGTATTTTATGCTTTTTCCTGGCATTTGATCGGTTATTGTCAGCTCCGGAAAGACTACCGCGATTTCAAAATTGATCGTATCAAAGAGCTTCGTCAAACAATGAATCCGTTTGAAGTGAGCAAGCATATTTCCCTAAGCGAGTACAAACTTCCGGTAAATTACTAAAGCAAATTCAAAATTGACCAATTGAAAAAGTAACAGTGAGAAAATAGAAGTGAAAAGTTACTTCGAATCCGCTGCGCCTATGCTGTAGCTTCAGCGCAAGCATTCAGTTTCCTTTTGATTTCTTCATTTTACATAAAAATTTTCATATCCGAAAAACAGACTGCCATAGGGTTGTCAGTGTGACTCCTTTTCTTTGTATTAAAATTTAGAAATCATGACACGAAAAGAACAATTACAGGCACAATTGGCTGCTGAAGCAGAAACAACCAGAAAATTTATCAAGGCTTTTCCTTTTGACAAAAAGGATTACAAGGTTCATGAGAAAAGCATGAAATTAGGAGATATTTTCCTTCATGTGATTGATCTTCCTCTTTGGGCTGAAATGGCAGTAACAACTGATGAGTTGGACTTTGAAAACACTCCTTACGATCCTAAAAAACTAGATTCAGTTGAGCAGGCAATGACGTATTTTGAGGAGTGTGTTGCAAAAGGAATGGCAGCATTAAATCATGTCGAAGACGCGGCTTTGGACAAAACGTGGGTATTGCGTTCAGGAGCAACCATTTATTCTGAACGAAGCAAAGAAGACGTGATCCGAATGGCTCACAACCAAACCGTGCATCACAGAGCTCAATTGGGTGTAAATTACCGCTTACTCGGAATTCCTGTTCCGCAAAGCTACGGTCCTACAGCAGACTTCCCTGAATTTCAAGCATAAAAAAAGCCCTGACGATAGTGTCAGGGCTTTTTTTATATCATTATTTTTGATCGCAAACAGTGTTGCTTACCTCAACATATTTACATGTCCTTCATATCTACGGGCTTTTTTATCTCCCCCGCCTTTGGCAACAATCGTCCAGGTATAAACTCCCTCTTTTACGGTTGCTCCGTGATATGTTCCGTCCCATCCAACTGCAACATCATGAGATTCAAACAAGATTTCACCCCATCTGTTGAAGATTGCAAAGGTGTAATCATCCATTGCCATTCCGTCAGGGAAAACAGGGATAAATATGTTATTGAATTCATCGCCGTCAGGAGTAAATGTATTCGGTACAAAAATCAGGAACTCTTCGATAAACACAATCGGTTTACAAATTTCGTTCTGACAACCTTCCGGAGAAGTTACTGTCAAACAAACTTCGTAACTACCGGCATCAATGTCTCCGTAATTTACCATCGGGTTTTCAAGTGTCGATGATCCGAACGCTCCGAAATCCCAATCATAAGAAACAGCATTTACCGAATTATCATGGAATTTAACCGTTGAATTTACTGTTGAAGGAGGAACCGGACTCCAGGTAAAGTTCGCAATCGGATCAGGAACCACACACACCACATTCAACAACGTTGTATCAGTAATACAACCTTCAGTTGTCGTAATCTCAACTGAAACGTCATAACATCCTACCTGCGTGAATATGTTCGAAGTAGACACCCCACTTCCTGTTGATCCGTCTCCGAAATTCCATGTTGCACTTGTAATTGATCCTGCTACGACAGCAGGAAAATCAAAGGTTGCTACTAACGGTGAACAACCGGAAGCTGGCGTAACCTGGAATACCGGACTTGGAAGATTATAGATTTGAACTGTTACCGGAATCGTATCATATCTGTAACACGCATCATGTGCAACCATCAATACTGTTTCCGAACCGCTTGGTACGTAAGTATAACTTGCTCCGTTAGCCAGAGTATCGTGCGCCACCGGAGTTAACCATTCATAAGAATATCCCGGCAATCCGTCAACACCCGAACCAGTCATCGTAACCGGATTTCCCGGACAAGCCATAACCGGAGTTGTAACGGACGCCACAAAAGGAGGGCGCACTGTTACACTTGCATTCTGAGCATTTGAAACACAGCCATTCTGATCATAAACCGTACACGTAAATGTCGCAGGAACTGTCAGGTTCACATTCAGATATTGAGTCGTATCTCCTGTATTCCAAACATAATAATATGGAGCCGTTCCACCCGTTGCACTACCGGACAAAGTCCCGTAACCGTCATAACAGATCAAAAGTCCGTCTTCAGGAATCGCTGCCTGAACCAACGGTTGAGGTTGTCCGACAGTGATTGTACCAGATTGCACACATCCAGCTACATCTTTAACCTGGATCGCATATGTATTTGCGCAAAGTCCTGTAAAAGTATTCGTTGGCTGGAATGTCGTTCCATTATTAATGCTATAACCAGTAGCCAATAGTGAGTTGATTGTAATAGTACCGTTGCAATCTCCGTTACACAGAGCATCCGTAGCACTTGTACTGGTAATCACCAACATTGGCGGTTCTGTAATACTGAATGTCTGAACTGCTGAGCATGCATTTGCATCAGTAACTGTTATGCTATAAGATGCTGCACACAATCCGTTCGTTGTATTAGATCCTGTAGCTCCGTTTGACCAGGTATAATTATAAGGAAGAGTTCCTCCCGTTACAGTTGCTGTAGCATTTCCATCACAGAAACCATGACAACTTGCATTGGTAACTGCTACGTTTTGAACAACGAGTTGAGCAGGTTCCGTAACATTCACGGTTGTGTTTACCAAACAGCCTTTCGAATCTTTTACCACCGTATTGTAAGACCCGGCACTCAAGAATTGTACAGTTGTTTGATTTGAGAAGGAAGCTCCGTTATTCGTACTGTACGAATAAGGTGCAGTTCCACCTGAGGCAGCAAATGTGATTTGTCCGGTGCTATTATTGAAGCAAGTCAATGCAGTCGGAGTAACAACTGCTGCCAATGGAGTTGGCTCAGTAACCACAATCGGTTCTGTATCCGTACATCCATTCTGGTCTGTAATTGTCAAAGTGTAATTTCCTGCACAAATATTCGTGATCAGAGATGCAGGTTGCGGAGTTCCGATTGAATAGGAAATCGCGCCCGTTCCGCCTGAAACCGTTACCTGTAACTCTCCGTTACATGCAGCATTACAACTCACATTCTGAACGGCTGCTCCGATAATAATCGGTGATGCCTGATTCGAAATGGAAACCGTTGTAGTTGCCTCACAGTTATTTGCATCATGAATAAATACGTTATAGATACCTGAGCTTAAACCTGTGTAGGTAGAAGTTGCCGAATAAGTCACTGAATTGTCGATACTATAAGTATATGCGCCAGTTCCTCCGGAACCTGTAATTGCAATTCCACCGTTTGACGCCGCACAAGTTTCATCAGTAGGAACAACTGTCAACGCAACTGCTGTTGGCTCTCCAATTACCTGAACTGCATTGATAAAACAATTCTTATTATCCTTTATCTGGATATCCACGTTACCAGCGCAAAGCCCGGTTAGTGTAGACGTTGGAAAATAATTCAATCCATTATCCGGACTATACAAATAAGGAGCTGTTCCGCCGGTAGCATTTACTACAATTTGTCCGTCGCAGGCATCAAAACACAATGCATTTGTCGGTGTGTACGTTGCTGCCAGCTGAGTCGGCTGGTTAACCGTTGCTGTCCCGGTAACCTGGCACCCCATTGCATCCTGTGTTATCAGGTTGTATGTTCCGGCAGCCAAATTAAAGAAGGATTCAACAGGAGAAAAAGTCGCACCGTTATCAATACTGTATTGATAAGCACCAGTACCCCCTGTCGTTCCGATTTGAATTGCTCCCGTATTATCGTTGAAACATCCCAGGTCGAAAATAGTTGTTGCCATCACTAATGGCGGTGCCTGAGTCAGAGTAGCTGAACCAAAGACCATACATCCGTTATCATCCATAACAACCAAATCATATGTTCCGGCAGCCAATCCCGTAAATGTAGTTCCGGTTTGGAAAGAGCCTCCTCCATCAATACTGAATTGGTATGAGCCTGCTCCTCCAGTCACATTGATAAAATCAATTTCTCCTGTACTCCCCGAGTTACAACTGATGTTTGTCAGGTCCGTGTCAAACTGAACTTCTGTCGGTTCATCGACCATAAACGGAATCGTAAAGATACAATATCCACCATCGTAAATAGTTACAATATGTGATCCAAACGGTAAATTTGAAAAGACACCGCTTGATTGTGGAACTCCATTGTTATCCAACTCATAAGTAATCGGAATTTGTCCGCTAACGTTTTCAACTTCAATTTCACCATTGGCAACCCCAAAACAAGTAGCATCATACTGATGGAGGGTAATTCCTTCCATCTGAACATCGCTAACCCCGAAAAATACGGATGAAGTACAACCTAATTGATCTACAGCTGTGATTTGATATGCTCCTGCAAACAAGTTCGAAAACGTTCCGGATGCCTGGAAAGGACCGTTATTAATAGAATATTGAAAAGGACCGTTTGTACCATTTGCTGCAACATTCAACTCTCCGTTGTTACTTCCACAATTCGAAACCAAAACAGAAGTTGTGTCAATTCCGAATCCCGGAGGATTAACCAAATTTTGCACAGAAGAAAATTGACATCCGTGTGCATCTTGTACTAAAATCGTGTTATTACCTCCACATGCACCTGTGATTGTTGTTCCGGACTGTAACGTTCCACCATTTAATGAATATTGATAAGCCGGTGTTCCACCTGAGGCAGTCACAGCAATTGTCCCGTCACAGGACCCGTTACAAATTGGGTTTGTTTTCACAAATGTTGCAGAAACAGGAGTTGGTTGAGTAACAGTGACGTCAGCATTGGTCAAACATCCGTTAGCATCTTTTATAACTACATGAATCAATCCTGCGCATAAACCAGTCATTGGGTTTGCCAATCCGTAAGTTACACCATTGTTTGATGAATATTGATATGGAGCTGTTCCACCGGATACATTCGCCAGAACTTGTCCGTCACAAACTGCATTACAGGAAGCTGCCGTTGGTGTTGATGTGAATGTCAACTGAGGTGGAGTTGTAATTGTAAACGGAATAGTAGAAGTACATCCATTTACATCCGTTACAGTAGCTGTGTAAGAACCAGCCGTTAAATTGGTAAATGTATTGGACGCTTGTGTTGGTCCACCAATTGAATAAGTAAACGGTGAAGAACCTCCGGCAATTCCGATAATTACAGATCCATTCACCCCGCCAAAACAACTTACGTTTGTTTTACTCAAAATAGATGCCACCGGTGAGTTTGTTGCAGTGATTGTTATTGACAATACTTTGGTACATCCACGGCTATCCGTAACTACTACGTTATGAACACCCGCAGTCAATCCATTAAAAGTAGCACTTGCCTGACTTGCTCCTCCGTCAATAGTGTATGTATAAGGAATGGTTCCACCTGCAGGAACTACAGTAACAGAACCGTTATTAGAACCACAAGTTGCAGGAGTTATTGAGCCTTGTGTTAAATTCAAAATAGCAGGTTGGGTAATATTTTGATTCAGAACAACCGTACAGTTGTTTGCATCTTTAATTGTTACTGCATAAGCTCCGTTACACAATGCTGTAAAGGAATTTGATGCCTGAAAAGCACCCCCGTTAATGCTGTATTGATAAGGTAAAGTTCCACCTGAAGCTGCAACTGTTATAGATCCGTTACATGCTCCGTTACAACTTACGTTCGTTGGAGTAAGTGTACCGCTCAATGCAGTTGGCTGTGTAATTGATACGTTTGCAGTCGCAACACAACCGGAGTTATCTGTCATTGTAACAGTGTAACTTCCTGCTCCTAATCCGGAAGCTGTTTGAGACGTTTGCCCGCCTGTCCAGGAATAAGTATAAGGCGCCATACCTGTTGGCGTTGCTGTAGCAGTACCGGTTGGTGATCCATTACAAAGAATATTGGTTCCGGCAGCAGTTACGCTACAACAAACCGGCCCGGCTCCAATGGTAAACGTACCATTGGTTGTACAACCGTTTGCCCCTGTTACTGTATAGGTGTAGTTTCCATCCGGTAAATTGGTGAAACTTGCCGTGGCGGCGGCTGTATTAGCCTCGACGACGGACCCGCTGACCGGCCCTGCAATATTTACAGTATAAGGCCCCGCACCAGGAGGGTTATTGATCACAACAGAACCGTTATTGTAATTTGCACAGGATTCAGCTGTCGGTGTAACGGTAGCCGGAGCTAAGTTTGAAAAGCTTACTGCTACCTGATCATTTTCAGTTACAGTTGTTCCGTCACATCTGTTATAGGTAATGACAGATGTATAAGTCGTTGGTCCGGTCGGACAAACGTTAATCGTATTTCCTAAGCCGATTTGAGTTGGTCCCTGAAACCAAGCCACAGAGTAATTAGCAGCACCATTCGGTGTAAAACGCCATGCTTCCGGTGTGTTTATTGCCCAGGTAGGATTTGTATTTCTATTAGGAGCAGCAATTCCTGCCGTACCTGCCGGGTTTTGAATTCCGATAATGGCATTACCACTGTTCCAGTTAGTACATAATGGTTTTGCCTGAACATATACATCGATAACGTTTGTTGTTTCATACAATACCATCATACAAGTAGATCTGACCGTTGGACAGTTCGCATTGTTAAAGTGACGCATGTTATCGTAAGAAACCACGAAAATACGGCAAGGAGCCGTACCCAATAAAAACCATCTTACTGTCCCTGTCGGAGTTCCGATCGTAGGGTCCATATCGTGATAAACTCCGAAAACATCTCCCGCAGTTGTCAAAGCAGTAGAAGGACAACTTGCAGAAAAACTCCATGGATGAGTTCCTCCGGCGAACGCACCGAATTTGATCGCACCATTTGAGCCGACTCTACAGGTTGTGTAGGTCTGTCCGTAATAACAAAAATTAAAT
>NZ_JASLCN010000425.1 GCF_030151805.1 Fluviicola sp. | reverse complement strand
ATAACACTAATGTACAAAATTCCTTTTTCAGAATCAATTATCAGACCAATAAATCGGCGATTCTTTTTGCCAAATAATCAGCTGTTTATCGTCGCCATAACTGGCAAAGCTTAACGCATCAATTAAAACGACTCCATTCACCGAGCGATTGTGTCCGCCCTGCTTCAATTCAATGCGTTGTTCTACTTTGGAAAAGTCTTTGTTCCAAACTTTAATGGTTTTATCCAGGGAAGCTGTGACGAATTGATCTCCGGGTGCGATTAATTCATAAATGGTTTGGTAATGCGCCGGAATCCGTTTGATCACCTGGTAGTCCGGGCTGCTGATTGTAATGTGTGCATCTCTCCCGGCTGTTATAATTCTCCCGGAAACATCGTCAATAAAAACGGTATTGCTTCCCAATTCATTGGGTTCCCAGGCGGCGATTTCGTTCCAGGTATCACATGAGAATACTAAAATTCCGATCAATTGCGTGCTGACGAAACAAAGATTGTCTTTCCGGACGATCGCGCGGATTTTTCCGGCTGCCAACGGAAGATGCAGCACCCGTTTGCCTGTTTCCAGGTCCAGGATCAGTAAATTCCCTTCGGAATCTCCGCCGATGAGCCAGTTTTTATCCGGATCAACTGAAAGGGAAAACCACGCATTTCCAAAGAAATTGTGTTCCCACAAAACGGTTTTTGTCTGTGTATCAATTCCCAGTAAAGTTCCGTCCGTACAGCCAATAAAGCAACAGGAATTTTTCGCCTCAATGGTATACGCAGCATGTTCCAGTTTGACCGTAAAGGATGAATCCTGAAGATTTGTCGTCAAATCCCAGCGTGTCACATATTTGTCGCCCGAAGAGCTGTATAGAAAACTTCCGTCCCAGGAGGCCGCATAAATCGGTCCGGCATGACCATTCAATACAACCTTCGACCGAAACATTATGCTTCTTCTTCTTCCGGTTCGTCTGAATCGACTTGTTTCAATCGTTGAGCGTAATCTTCCGGAAGGAAATCGAAGAATGTATCTCCTCTTAATCCTAAACGAAGACATTCCAACGGAATCACTTCATTTGGAGCGATATTTCCTAAGTTCACATTTGCTCCAAACAATTTGATGAACCAAACCTGTTGATTTTTCTGTGGTGCTTCCCACAAAATATCTTCCGGTTTTACTTTCGCAATGATTTTATTGATCAGCATCGTGTGCGCTGTTCCGTTCGGACGGAAAACACCCACGTTTCCTGCTTCACGTCCTTCTGCAATCACTTTCCATGATCCGGCTTCCAATTCGGAGCTCATCATCTTGATCCATCTTCCAGGACTGATCAGAATTCCGGAATCTTTTGAACCCACTTCTGAAAGAACGGTTCTTGTTTTAGCCATTCTCTGAATCAACTGCAATTTCTCGTCGTGATTCAAAATAATCGAACCATCGGAAATTTCTGCTAAATCCAAATCGTATTTATCCAGCAAGCGCAGGTAATCTTCAAAGCGGCCACGTGCATAAAATGCTTCGAAAAGCGTTCCTCCGAAATAAGGTTTTAATCCTGCAGAACGGTATAATTTGATCTTTTCTTCTAAATTGTTTGTTACATACGCTGTTCCGAAACCGAACTTCACAATGTCAGTTAAATGTCCGTTAGCCTGAATAAAGTTTTCTGCTTCATTCAAACTCAGGCCTTTATCCATCATCATGGTAATCCCATTTTTACGTGGTTGTTTGGTTCGTTCCGGAATATGAGGTAAATTAAAATTCATTCTTAGTAAAATTGGTATATTGAATGCGTGTCAAATTAAACACTTATGAGCGGGTCAAATTTACTAATTCCTGAACATCTGCCAATTCAGGATAGCGAATAAAAACATCTTTTGTTTTTTCCGGATCCTTATTGAACGACTCAACTAACACTAATTTAGCTCCTTCCGTATTTCCTGAAACCCAATTCAGGTAGATAACCGGAAGGATGGAGAAAAACAACTGGTGTTGCAAAATATAATTCTCTACAAAGGTTCTTGCCTCTCCTACCCGGTGTTCCAGCAAATAATCCACATAGTCGAAAAAGCAATCTTCGTTTGCTGGATCCAACGTCAGACAAGCCAAATACGCTTCTTCCGCCTCTTCCAGCAATTCAGCATTCTCCAAAGCACCTGCATAGACATGATAATATCCATCCATGTTTGGTTCCAATTCCAATGCTCTTTCAATATAATGCAGGCTTTCTTTCGGTTTTCCTTCCAGATCCTTCACAATTCCAAGTCCCAGCCAGGCTTCACCCAAAGTCGGAGCTAAGGAAAGCGCCTTTTGGTAGAAATCCCACGCAACTGTCAGGTTATTCAATTGTTCGTTGGCTTCACCCAAATAACAATACGTCAAGGGATCATCGCCATCTATTTCGATACAGCGCTCAAAAGACTCGATGGATTCGGTATATTGCTCCTCGGTTAATTGCGCATTCCCCATGTTGAAATAAGCTGGAGAAAAGCGGTCATTAATGGCCACACAGTATTCATATGCAGTAATGGCATCCTGAAATTTTTCTTCTTTGGAATACGTATTTCCTAGATTATACCATGCGGTAAACGAATACGGATTGTCGTCCAGGAACCGTCTGTATGTTTGAATAGCCTGAGCATTATTTCCCAACTGATCAAAGCAAAAAGCCAATTCGTACAAAGCACCTTCGTTTTTAGGATTGGATCGCATGGCTTCTTCCAATACTTCAACTGCAGCCTTAAAATCTTTTAATTGTTCCAGCTCAGTTGCCAGATCCAGGTAGATTTCATCTTTCTCTTCTCTGTCTGCCAATTCCAGGGCACGACGAAAGAAGGCAACCGCACGTTTGCTATCGCGCAGCTGGCTAAAAATAGCCGCTTTTGTCAGAAACAACTCCATGGATTCGGAATCGATTTTCTCGGCAGAATCCAATAATTCCAAAGCTTCCTTCAATTTGCCCAGCCCGGATAAAGCCTGCGCTCTGCGGATCTGAAACAAGGTATTAAAAGGATATTGCTGAATCCCGACTTCTGCAGCCAGTTCTCCTTTGGAATAATTCCCATTCATCAAATAATGATCAATGATTGCTTCTAAACGGTCACTATCAAAAAAACCCACCGAATTCGACGCCAACTGCTCCTCAAAACGAGCCACATCGTCATTCAGGTGGTTTTCAAAGTTGTCATTATCGTCTTCCCAGTCAAACATACACTTAATTGAGTTTGTATAAAATTAGCGAAAATTGGAGGAGGCATCGAAAGAATTAGGAAAGTTTATGAACAGGTTATTAATAATTACGAATACCGAATGCCCAATCTCTGACACGCTTACTCTCTGAGGATGAACTTCTCCACCTAGTAATATAACGTAAAGGAAAGCCTTGTATTGTTATCCATTCGGATTTCTCTCCATAGATCGTTCCCGGTATTTCCCGTCTTTTATCAATTCGTCCTGATAACTGCCGGAAGTAAAGCGTATCGAGAATGACAAAAGAGTGTTCAATTTGTCCTGTCGAGTGTCCGCCATGTGTTTTCGATACATCCCGACTAAAACGTCGGGACTCCCAATAGCTATCCTGGACAAACTGACAAGGCGGAAATATCGAGACAAAAACAGTTGTTCACACAAAGCAAAAATCCCCCTGCCGTTATCGGCAGAGGGATCTTCATATAAGTTAATCAGGATATCAGTTCTTCACGAAACGTGTGCTTGAAGTTTGTCCGTTGTTAGTCAAACGAACCACATAAACACCAGATGTAAAGTTGCTAACATCTACAGATTCTGTACCTGTAACAGAAGAAGTGTAAACCACTTTTCCGAACAAATCAACGATTGTCAATTCAGCAACTGCATTTTTATCAGTCAACTCAATTGTAATGCTGCTGATTGCAGGGTTTGGATACAATGTTGCAGTTGTAGCTGACAACTCGTTTAATCCAACAAAAGAATGAGCAAGGATCACTTTTCCTAAGATGTTGTTATCAACTGAATCGATGTTTTTCAATTCAACGTCTCCTGTTGATCCGAAGTTGTAAACATTGTTCACATAAAGCGCTTCGATATTTTGAGTGAAAGGCTTCATCGTTGTAACAGCATAAGGAGCCCACAATGCGTAAGCAGCACTTGATCCTGTTTTGTCATCCAATACGATGTACTTTCCTAAGTTCGCATTGAAATTGTTTTTCTCAGCTGTCGTTGCACCACCGATTGTAACAGTTGCAAATGCAGGAGTGTTTACTCCGTAATGGTCAGCAAAAATAATTGCAGTACCACCGTTAGCTGCTCCTGCTGCAAATGTGTTTCCAGTGATTTCGATCTCATCAGAGTACGTATTTCCCTGAACACCGTTCGTCATCAACTTCGTGTTTGCCATAATGGAGATAAACCCGTTAGCAGTTGATTTCGGAGTGAATACGTTTGCATCCAAAGCAACGTTCTTAGATGCCATGCTCAATACACCGATTTTAGAGAATGCTTCGATTGTGTTGTCATAGAAATCTACAGCACCATCTTCAATTCCACGGATATCAACTACTGCATACAAGCTGTCAGAAGTCATGCTTGTGTTCATATCTGCAGCAGAGAATGTGTTGTCGAATACGTCAAACGTAGCATTGTTATGAGGAACATTCAACATTGTGATACCATTGATATCATTTGATTCGATTGTCAAATCAGTCATGACGTTTGCAGTTTGAATCGCGTAGTATGCTTTGATGTCATTGTTCGCAATCAATCCACCCGGAGCGTTTGTAGAACCTGAACCCAGGTAGAACCCACGACCGAATACATTCAGGTTAGCTGCTGAAGTAGCAACTGTGTTATCTGTAACCGTAATTGTATCTGTTTGACCTGCAGCAGAGCTTAATTGTACTGCAAATGCAGACCATACCATTCCTTCTGCATCCAAAGCAGCTGTTGAAACGAAATCGTTGTTTTTAACTGTTAATTGGTTGAAGTTGTTTGCTGTTGAAACAATTCCTTTAATTCCTGAAGTTGCAGTCAATCCCATTGTGAAGTTAAATCCGTTGATTTCAACGTTTTCAGCATTCACGTCGATTACGTTTGCCTGGTTTGTAGTAATTACCGGCTTGTTAGCCACGTTAGCAGCTGTCAAAGTCAAGTCATCCTGAGTAATGTTCAATACACTTGTCAAAGCATAGTTTCCTGCAGAAACGATTACTGAATCAGCATCGATTGCAACAGAAAGAGCGTGTTCGATTGTCAAACAAGGACTTCCAGGTAATGTACAGTCGTTAGAAATGTTGTTACCTGTTGCAGCAACGTAACGGTTATCTCCAACAGACTTAATGATTACTTTTCCTAATACCGCATTTTCCAATACATCGTGGTTTTTCGCTTCGATTGCAACGAAGTCAGCCAAACCGTAGTTATTGTTGATCGCCCAAGCTGTTACATCCTGAGAAACAGGCTTCATTGTAGTAACATAGTATGGAGCCCATAACGGGAATGCAGTACTTGCACCAGTCAATTCATCCAAAGCAATGAATTTTCCAAGATCCGTATCAAATGTGTTTTTCTCTGCAGCTGTTGATCCACCGATTGTGATCGCTCCAAATGCAGGAGTGTTTGCACCGTAATGGTCAGCAAAAGAAATTGCAGTACCAACTCCGGTTGTACCAGCGTTAAATGTGTTTCCTTTGATTTCGATTTCATCAGAGTAAGTATTTCCCTGAGCACCGTTTGTCATCAACTTCGTGTTTGCCATAAGGGAAACGAAAGCCGTTGCTGAAGTACTTGGAGTAAACTCATTTCCTGTTACGAAAACATTTTTGGAAGCCTCACTTAACAAAGCGATATTCTTGTAATTTGCAAACTGGTTGTTCTCAAGAATTACATCCGCATTTTCAATTGAACGAAGTTCAACCAAAGCATACAAGTTGTCCATCGTCATCGGTGTAATACCGTCGAAGCTATTGTCGTGTACATGAATATCAGACAATGGTGTGTTCACCATCATGATTCCTGCCATTGTGTTGTCATTAACAGCTAATTCTTGCTGAGATCTGATTGCCTGAACGGTGTAGTAAGCCATGATATCGTTGTTCGCAACAACTCCACCCGGACCATCAGAAACTGCAGAACCGAAGCTGATACCACGACCAAAAATGTTATTTGCTCCTGCTACTGCTTCACCGATTTTGTTATCCTGGATATTTACACTTGTATTCGTGTTTGTACCAGAGTTCAAACGAACTGCATATGCATCCCAAACCATTCCGTAAGGAATTACCGGAGATGTAGAAACGATTTCATTTTTTGTCAGGCTTAAGCTGTCAAACAAATTCGTTGTAGAAACGATACCGTATTTTCCTGTTGTTGCAGTCAATCCCATTTCCAAACGCAATGCGTTGATTGAAACGTCTTCCGCATTGATGTCAATAACGATATCCTGGTTTGTTGTCAATACCGGTTTGTTGTTTTCATCCTGTGCAGTCAATACCAATCCGTCCTGACCGATGTTCAATACACTTGTCAAAGCGTAATTACCCGGAGCAACGATTACTGAATCCTCGTCAATAGCAACAGAAAGTGCGTGAGCGATTGTCAAACACGGGCTTCCAGGAAGTGTACATGTGTTTACGTTATCAGAACCCGTTGTTGAAACGTAACGGTTTGTTCCTGCAGCAGACAAATGAACTTTACCCAAAACAGCATTGTCCAACTGATCCTGATTCTTTGCTTCAACTGCAGCAATTGTAGTCAAACCACCGAAGTTATTATAAACTCCATAAGCATTTACATTTTCAGAGAAAGGCTTCATGGTTGTAATTTGGTATGGAGCCCATAAAGGGAATCCATTACTTGCACCTGTTTGTGCATCCAATGTGATGAAGTTACCCAAACCTGCAGCGAATGTGTTTTTTTCAGCTACAGTTGGTCCACCAACTGTGATACTTGCAAATGCAGGAGTGTTTGCTCCGTAATGGTCAGCAAAAACAATTGCAGAACCTGTTGTTCCGGATGCAGCAGCGAATGTATTTCCTGTAATAACGATTTCATCAGAGTAAGTATTTGTCTGAGAACCGTTTGTCATCAACTTCGTGTTTGCCATAATAGAAGCAAATGTTGTTGCTGAAGCAGCAGGAGTAAATGTGTTTCCTGCAACGATTACATTCTTAGATGCTTCACTCAATAAACCGATGTTTACGTAGTTACTGAACTGGTTGTTTGTTACATTCACATCACCTAGTTCAACTGAACGCAATTCCAATACAGCATAGTAGCTTGCAGGAGTCATTTGCGTGTTGTTTCCCAAGTCGTTGTTTTCAATGTCCACAACAACACCAGCACGAGGAGAACTGATCAAAACCGTTCCGTTGATATCATTGTCTGAAATCAACAAATCATCCGCCATCAATACTGATTGGATTGCATAATAAGCGTTAATCGTGTTCCCGTTGATTGTTCCTCCCGGAGCATCCAATCCAAGACCACCGTTTCCTAAAAAGATTCCTCTTCCGAAAACGTTTGCAGTTGCACCCGCAATAATCTGGTTGTCTTCAATCGTAACGTTTTGAACGTCACCTGCCGTTGAAACCAATGAAATTGCGTAAGCAGTCCAAACCATATTCGTATTTGGTGTTCCGGAAATCGGGTTCACTGATTCGAATACGTTGTTTGCGATTTTCAAATTGTCAAAACTTCCAGCATTTGCAACGATTCCGCGCAAACCTGTAGAAGCTGTTAATCCCATAGAGAACTTGATGTTACTGATTGTAACGTCGTCGCTGTTTACAGAAATCACATCAGACGCTGTCGATGTGATTACCGGCATGTTTGCCGGATTGGCACCAGTTAAAACAACTGATTGCAGCAAATTTAAAGTAGAAGTAAGTGAGTAGTTTCCCGGAGCAATCTTGATCGTATCAGAAGCCGCAGCTTGGGTGTACGCATGAGAAATTGTTCCGCAGGGGCTTCCAGGTGTCAAGCAATTATTAGACGCGTCCGATCCGGTTGAGGATACATAAAGTGTCTGTTGAGAAAAGCTGATACCTGAAACCATCGTGACAGAGGCTAGCGCAAGCCATTGTAAAGGTGATTTCATATTGTATATTTTAAAATTGTCCCGCAAAAATAGACCTTCAGCCTACAGTTTCCAATTATTTCTTGGGAATGGGGTGTGTTAACGCATACTTAACCATCAGGCAATAGTCAAGTAACAACTGACCATCAAGTCGTTACACGTAAAAAACACGAAATGTTAAAAAATACAATATTCTGTCTTCAATCGAATTTTTGAGCCTAAAAATGATCGTTTTTCATCATTTATTTCAACTCAATTCATAGTTAAATAGCTGTTTTACTGGTTTGTTTAATTTTCACTAATAGATTTCATTGCAACTTTGGCAATCTCACTATTCGAAATTGTCGTTTCCTGGGATTCGATAATTTCTGCCAATAGTTTTTTTGCTGTTTCCGAATCTCCTTTTTCATGCAGGATCATCGCTTTATTGAGTAGTAGAATTCCTTTTGTTTCTTCATCCGGGTTTCCGGATAAGCCTTGTTCGATGGAATGTAAACGTTCCTCCGGATCATTTTGTAAATAAGCCAGTTCCTTCCATGCAGGAGCATATCCGGGCACATTGTCTACAATTCGTTTCGCAATCTCATATTTCTTCTCAGGCTCTTCCGTCCATTCAATTTGCATGTAGAACGTGTACAAACCTTCCGGAAATACCCCGTTTGCTTCTCCTTCCAAACTGTAAATGGCTGTTTTTGCCGTGAAAAAACCTCCCGGTTCCAAAGCGTCCGTTTCTTTGTAGTATTTCAGGGCATTGGTGAAATCTCCTTTCAACAAATAGGTAAACGCCAGATCATAAACCGGATAAGGCCAGCCTGGCTCCAAAGCCATTGCTTCTTTCAATTTTTGAATAGCAAGATCATAATCTCCCGCCTGCCCTGCTTCTCTTGCTTCTAAATGTAGTACGTTTGCCTGTTCGTTAATAGGTCCAGTTGTCATGTAATAGTTGCTTTGATTTCAGGACATGATATTAATGAATTTCATTGAATTACAAATCGAATTCGAAAAATTTCTTACTCTACTTCCTTCAATACGCTTCTGAAACGTTTTTTGAGTTGCGCTTCATTCGTTGAAAGGGTATCAAATTTCCCTTTCATACAATTGATCAACGCATAGCTTTTCCATTCATCAACCGTTAAATCGGCCGTGTCATCCACTTGGTGGTCATACGATTGGTAATCGTAAATCAACGAATGAATCTCGTTTTTTTTTGTTTTAAATAGCCAGGATGTTTTACTAAAGGAATCTCCCGCATCACCGAACATCTGCCCCAATTCCAGGTAATTGTCCAGTATTTTATCCGTTTTCTTATCAAAAATAAACAGCTTAACGGAAGAAGATTCGTACTCCGACGGAGTACGGGCAATCAATCCCAAACGGGTCGAATCAATCTCAAAACGATAGCAGGCATATACTCCTGACAATTCTCCGAAATAATTTTCTTCTATTCCGAGCGGAAAGATCTTTGCCTCCTTCAGGGTCAATTCTTTTCCCTTGAATTTCTTGTCATCGTAATCATAATACACTTTCAGGGTGTCGAAAGAAACTGCTTTGAATTTGTTCAACATTTCAGCATAGCGGCTTTCTTTCTCTACTACGGGAGAATTTGGTTCATGGATTCGTTCTGCTTCTTTCCGATTCTCTTTCGAGGCAGAATTTCCACACGCTGTCAGCATGCTTTGCAAAACGAAAAGCAAAACGAATCCAACGAAATATCTGTTCATAGTTCACTGATTTTCTCCGGAAACTAATGATTTTATCCGGAATTACGATTGATTGATCGCATTAAAAACTTCCGACAGGATTTCGTATGATCTCAAACGCTTTTCATTGTCAAAAATATTTCCGGTAATCATGAATTCATCTACCTCATTTTCAAAAAGAAAATCGCTGAATTGTTGAATCAGAGTGTCTTTATCTCCCACAAAGGTGCAAGAAGTCATCCCGTTTACCGCATCGATCAATTCCTGCGGCCAGGAGTCCAATAGATTTGGAATCGGTGGAGAAAGCGGTTTTCTGGCATTGGTCAGAATTCCTGAGAAAAGCTGGTACAAACTCATGGACAACAATTCCGCTTCTTCATTCGTATCAGCTGCAATTCCGTTTACACACGCCAAAACATAGGGTTTATCCAGGTATTTGGACGGTTGGAAATTATGCCTGTAAATCTGCAAAGCGTGACGGAATTGTTTCGGAGCGAAATGTGATGCAAAAGCATATGGAAGTCCCATTTCTGCTGCCAGATAAGCGCTGTCCGTACTGGAACCCAGAATCCAGATCGGAATGTCCAGACCTTCACCCGGAAATGCTCTTACCGCAGCGGTTTTATTTTCATCACTGAAAAAATGCTGAAGTGCGACCACATCTTTCGGAAATTGATACGCCGTATTCAGATCGCCTCTTCTCAAAGCAATAGCTGTTTGCTGATCTGTTCCGGGAGCTCTTCCCAAGCCCAGGTCGATTCTTCCCGGATACAAGGTTTCCAGTGTTCCGAACTGTTCAGCAATGGCCAAAGGAGCATGATTCGGAAGCATGATTCCTCCGGAGCCAACCCGGATGGCTTTTGTTTTCGATGCGATATGACCGATCAAAACAGAAGTAGCCGAGCTTGCGATGAATTCCATGTTGTGGTGTTCTGCAAGCCAGATTCGCTCATACCCTGTTTCTTCTGCTTTTTGCGCTAAATCTACTGTTCGTTGAATGGCTGTTGCTGCGTTGCCGTCTTTGGTAATTGTGGATAAATCCAGGACGGAATATTTGATTTTTTTCATGCCATAAAATTACGGAACGAAGCTTCAATCAAAAGAAATACAAGCGTTAAATTTTGTGATAAATCAACCGAAGCGGATTTATTACCTGCTCAACTGTAGCTTTTCACGTTGTGAACCGTAAATCACGAAATAGGTTCCCGGACTCCAGGTTGAAACTTCAATTAACTGCGTGCTGCTGATTCTTCCTGCATACACTTCTTTTCCGTCCATTCCGAAAATCTGAAAAGGTCTGGCGATGTTGTCACCGATTAATTCCAATGTCAGATAATCCGAATCCGGAGTATAATGAATCACCAAAGAAGTTGAATTTGAGTTCCGGGAAACCGGAAGTGCATCCTGAGCACTTAAATGGTTGTTTACCAAAAAACACACCGATAAACCGAACAACAGAACTTTTATCTTTCCCATCTCACCAATAATTAATATAGATTAATTACGGTTTTCAGTTTATGTTACAGCAAGGTACAACAATCCGGACAGCTTCCCCAAATTCGATTCTCTAAAATTTCTTAAAACAAGAACTTGTTCGCGTATTCATTTGTGCATTTGTGGAAAAAACCCCGGAATCTCATTCAATATCAAAAAAAGGAGCGCTCTCAAACACTCCTTTCACCTTCATCTGTATTTATGCGGTTATCTGATTAGCATCCGCTCTTGTGTTTTAAATCCGAATGGAATCAACACACACGACCGAAATGTAAGCAGAATATTAAATCACGTAAAAAGTTCACGGTAAAGAGCCTGTTTTTAGCGGTAAACAGGTCGTTTCAAGTGAACTTTAAAGTCCTCTACATCGTATTTCTTTTCATTTTTCCCCAACGTTCTTACCAGGATCTCGTTTGGCGATTTTAGTTCGATTCTGTAAACACTCACCTTGCTGTCATTGATCGAATCCAAAACCTGGTCCTCGTATTCAAAGATTCCTTTTTTTATGATTAAGGTTCCATGTTCCGGAAGAGAACTCAAAACACCGGACTGGGGAAGTTCGATTCTGAATTTACTGTCGGAATACTTGATCAGACTGGTATCTCCGATACATTCATTTTCAACATAAAGCAGCAAAGACAAACCTAAAAACGGTACAACCAAAAGGCAAAGCAGTATAATCGGGATGAATAACAACACGGAATAATAGAACTTCTGGAATCCTTTTACCAAATCCGGGCTTCCTGAAACCAGGACACTCAGCGCAGAGAAATAGTACGTATCCCAAATAACTCTTTCAGTCCAATAACCACGGAAAGACATTCCGTAAGATCTCATCCAGAGCATTGCTATAACAAATAATACCGACAGAACATGAGCACTCTGAAGCAATCTTGTTTTTTTGTGTGTAAGAATCTGCTTCTTTTTACTGAAAAAATGAAGCAGGAAACTGACATATATAATGACAAATACGATCATCTCTTTATTTTACATTCGAATTACATTACTCCAAATCAATTCCCCGAGTTTCCGGTTTTTGTAATGATGATTAATCAAATCCCTTTCCGAAAGATATTCATTCGGTGTTAGAGCATACAAACCAATCCGGAACATTTTTTCCCGGCCGGCAGCAGATTTCTTCACATAGAATTTGTAGCTTTTAGATTCGTGCGGAGGGATTTTAAGTATTCCAGGCAAGTCCCTGTAACATAAATGACTTGACTGCACTTTATTTTCCTGCGAATCGGTTGTAAAGAAATTTTCATAAGCACAGGTCATTTCCAGTACGCGAAGTGTATCCGTACTTTTATTTACCAAAGTTGCTTCAATGGTTTTTGAATCTGTCCAATCATTGAGAGAATCGTTTTCTACCACTTTTGCCTGTAAATCCAATTGATTGTTTAAGTTTTCATTTCTCAGCAAATCCAGTCTTCGCTCTAATCCTATTTTACCGGATGTACTGATCGGATAGGAATTCAGTGTTTCAACATCTATAATCGACGAATCTTTTGAAAGGACAAACTCGTTTTCAGGAATAAAAAATCCGTCATATTCGTAATAGAAAATGATGCGGTTGTTCTTTAGTTCATACGTTCCCTTCACAATAGCATCTGTGTTCTTGCCTGCAAAAATTTCCTGGTACGATCCATCTTGCTCAAAGAGATAACTATGCGGTGAATGAATTCCGAATGAAGCCCTGAAAGTATTTTGGGCGCAAACGCTTTGAACGGATAAAATGGCGAGAATGATTCCTAATTTCATGTGATTCAGGTATTTGATTATTTGTTTTCTCAAATTTTAGTTGCTTTCTGAATGACTTTTTCCATCCGTTTGCGCTTGGACTCCTTCTCTATTTCATTCAATCTTGTGCTTAAAGTCGTGGTGAAAAGCAATCGGTTCTTGTTGTTGATAATCGGTAAAGCTCTTTCTGCATACATCGGCAATTGGTTGGTCGGACTTTTCTTCAATTGTTCAATCAGTAAGGGAAATGAATCTTCTGCAAAATCAGGGGTTTCACATAATTTTATAAAAATGTTTACCGCTCCGTCTTTTGTGATCACCGAGCCTTTGTCTGCTGCATCTGCAATTTCCGGCAAGGATTCATAAATCTGTTCCGGTTTTTCTGCTGTTACGGATTCCAAAGCTGCCATGGCTCCCCATTGCAGGCGATTATTTTTCGAAGTCAGCAGTTTTAAAAACACCGGAATATGCTCCGCTATCAATGCAGGTTTAAGCGCTCCGATTTCATACAAAACTTTGATGCTGTCGTTCTGAATGTCCTTCTTTTTAGAATCCAGAAGCGCAATCAATTCTAAAACTGCCGCGCTGTCTTTCGAAGACACTATTTTAGCCGCCAATTCCTGGTTCGGAATTTCATCTCTTCTATCCAGGGAAGATGCTAA